>JAITGJ010000115.1 GCA_031280705.1 Spirochaetaceae bacterium | reverse complement strand
TCGGCCCCCCGGTGTCCGCCGGGGACGGCAAGGTAACGGCGGTGGAAGGCATTGACCCGGAGCGCAGGGCGCTGGTTGGTATGAGCGACCTGACGGAAGACGAAGACGCCACGGCGGATGTTTGCGTCGTGCAGATCAAGAATAATTAGAGTCTGTCTATAATGTGGACACATTATAGGGCATCTCTAAAAACTTCAGTTTTTAGAGGTTCCCTATAGACAGACTTCCTTGAAAATCGCATTTTCGCAGCCTAAAGGCTAAGAAAATGCAAGGTCTGTCCGCAAAGTAACCGACTTTGTGGACAGACACTAATTAAGCGATTTGGAGGATCGACGTATGAAACGGATGAAAAACAACCTGGGCCGTATTGCCGCAGGGCTGCTGTTGGCGGGGCTGGCATGGGGCGCGGTGTCCTGCGCCGAAAAGAAAAACGCGCCGGATGTTCAAGGGGCGCTGCGGGATCTGCGTATAGGCTACCCCACCAGCGGCGGGGACTGGCCTATTGGGCTTCTGGGCGTAGCAAGGGATCGGGGTTATCTGGACGAATACCTCGGCCCCCTGGGTTATAAGGCCAGCCTCCACGGGTTTGTCGGTGCGGCGCCGGCGATTCATGAGGCGCTGGTGGCGAAAGAACTGGATTATGTGATTTACGCGGGGATGGCGGCGGTTTTGTCAAAGTCCAACGGGATTGGACATACCCTGTTGAGCGTAACAAACTGGGGATCGGACTGGAAACTGCTTGTCCGGGAAGGGGCGGGGATCAACAGTCCCGCCGATTTGAAAGGCAAAAAAGTGGCCTATACCCGGGGCGCGAGTCCGCACATGTATTTGATCCGGGTGCTAAACGAAGGCGGCTTGACCTTCAACGATATCGAAGCCCTCAATACGACCCTGCCCGAAGGCATCGCGGGGCTTGTATCCCGGACCATAGACGCCACGGTGGTCTCCGCCGGGCGGGAAGCGGAACTGGTGGCCAACGGCACGGCAAAGGTTATCCACACGGGCTTTACCGCGAACAGGGATGTTTATTATGAACCTTCTGTGTTCATCGGCCGCACGGAAGCCTATCAGGCGGACCGGGACGCCGCGGCGGCGATTCAGCAGGCGCTGCTCAAAGCCAAAGCGTGGGCGGCCGAGGACCCGGATCGCTATTTTCAGCTTCTTGCGGAAAAGCGGGGTGATCCGCTCTCGCTTATTCTGGAAACGGCGGAATACGATTTCGATATTTCCTCGCCCCTCAATCTGAACGTGGAGTATATCGACGCCCTGAAAAAGATTGAAACATTCCTGCGGGATAACGCGCTGATCACCGGGAGTATCGACTTCAACTCCTGGGTGGATCCGTACGCGGTTAACCGGGCGCGGGACGAGTACGGCCGTGAAAAATAAGCCCCTCTGGCCGGCGCTGCCGTTTTTTCTGCCCCTGGGCATTGTACTGTTGTGGGTCTACGTCTCCCGGCATGGCATTTTGCCCGCCCTGCTGCTGCCGGGTCCCGGGACCGTGATGGCCACCTTTTGGGGGCAGTTGACGGCGGGCACGCTGAAGACCGATATTTTTGTCAGCCTGCGGCGGATTTTATCCGGGTATACCCTCGCGGCGGCGGCGGGGATAAGTCTCGGGGTGATTATGGGCATGAGCCGCCTGGCCGAGCGGCTCTTTTCCCTCACCTTTACGTCGATCCGGCAGATACCGATGCTGGCATGGGTGCCGCTGTTGATCATCTGGTTCGGCATTGGGGAACAGAGCAAGGTGGCGGTAATTTTTATCGCCGCGTATTTTCCGGTTTTGATGAACACCCTGAACGGCATCAGGCGCACGGATCCAAAACTGATTGAAGTGGGCAGGATGTATCATTTGAATCCGTTCAAACTGTTTGTAAAGATATATCTGCCCAGCGCGCTGCCCGGCATTTTTGTCGGGTTGAAATTGGGGCTTGGCATTTCGTGGATGGCGGTGGTGGGCGCGGAGATGATCGCCGCGTCCAGCGGCATCGGATTCCGCCTGAACGACGCACGATCGCTGATGCATTTCCCCGTGGTATTCAGCGGGATGCTGGCCATCGCCGTTACCGGGGTCCTCATGGATTGGCTGCTGACCCTGATTGCCAGAACCGCCACCCCCTGGGAACAGAGCCGCCATTAAGAGAACGCCATGAGTGATATACTGTCGATCCGTAATCTGAGCAAAACCTTTTCCGTGGAGGGCAGGCCGCTCCCCGTGCTGGAGAACATTAACCTGACGGTGGCCGAAGGGGAATTTGTGGCCGTGGTCGGACATTCGGGCTGCGGCAAGTCCACGCTGCTTAAAATCATCGCCGGGCTTGAGACGGCGGATCCGGGGGGCGCGGTTTTTCTGCACGGCAGGGAAATCACCGCCCCCGGCCCCGACCGGGGCATGATCTTTCAGGAACACCGGCTGATGCCCTGGCTCACGGTAGAGAAAAACGTAACCCTCGGCCTCTGGGACAAAAGCCGGCGGGAAAGGGCGCGGCTGGCCGATGAATACCTCAAGCTGGTTAAGCTCGAAGGCTTCAAAAAGGCGTACCCCGGCCAACTCTCCGGGGGCATGAGCCAGCGGGCCGCCATCGCCCGGGCCCTTGCCACTAACCCCCAGACGCTTTTGCTGGATGAGCCCTTTGGCGCGCTGGACGCATTGACGAAAATTGAGATGCAGCGGGAGATCATGAAAATCCACAACGGGAAAAAAACCACCATGATCATCGTTACCCATGACATTGAAGAAGCCGTTTTTCTCGCCCACCGTATCGTTGTTATGTCCAACCGCCCGGGGCGGATCCGGGATATTGTAACCGTTGAACTGCCCGAAAACCGCAGCCGGGGCAGCGCGGACTTCGGGTGGTACAAGAAAAAAGTGTACGATTATTTTTTCGAGCCGGAAGAAGATACGGCCCCGGAATTTGCCCTGTAGTTCTTCCGGGGAAAGATTCCGGACCGCATAATAGAGTTGTTTAGAAACCTCAGTTTCTAAACAACTTCCGTTAAAAAATGGCAGAATTGGGGAATTTCTGGAATAAATTCCCCAATTCTGCAAGACTTGTGAAATAACCAACCGGGTTATTGAACAAGTCCAATCCTCGCCGGGCGGAACAGTAAATCCCGCGCGGCGGGCCGTTACGCGGAAATCGAATCCCGCTTGATCTTTTTGGTGGTGGTCATTTCCATCGCTTTGTCGAGGATCACCGTGCGTTCAATGCGCTGGTAGGGCCGCAGCCGCTGATTTACTTCCGCGATGATCGCTTCGATGCGCGCGCGGACCGCCTCTTTGGGAGCGGTAGGCCCCGTTTCCGCGGAGCCGCCGAACTGTTCCGGCGCGGGATACACCAGCGCCTCGATGCCTTCGACCTTCATTTTTTCGTCCTGTATAAAGCCGCGCACCAAAATCTGCTCAATCTCCTCGTACAGTTGGAATTCATTTTCGATTTCCTCGGGGTACACATTTTTGCCGCCTTCCGTAACGAGCATATTTTTTGCGCGCCCGGTAAGGTAGAGGTACGCCTCGTCATCCATATAACCAAGATCGCCGGTTTTAAGGTAGCCGTCAGAGGTAAAGCTCGCGGCGGTTTCTTCGGGCATTTCAAAATAGCCCTGCATCACGACGGGACCCTTGACGGCAACTTCGCCGATGCCGCGCTCGTCCGGATCGAGTATTTTCATGTCGATGCCGGGAATAACCTTGCCCACGGACGTTTCCTTGTAATGGTTAACCGGATTGATGTTGGTGATGGGACTTGCTTCGGTGAGGCCGTAGCCCTGCACAAAGTCAATGCCAAGCTGGTTGTACTTTTTGAACACCGACGGGGCAAGGGGGCCGCCGCCGCAGATACATATTCTGAGTGTAGTAAGGGATGCTTTTTCCAGAATCGCATGAAACATTTTCCCGCCCGGATTTACTTTGAACACTTTTTTTATGAACCCGGAAATTCCCATGAGAAAACTGATCAGGCCGTAAGCCACGGGGCCCTTCTGCCGGATGCCCCGCAGAATACCCGCAAGCAGTTTGTTGAACAGCATCGGTACGCCGAGAAACATGGTGATCTTTCCCTGTTTGAGATCCTTGAGGATCACCTGGGTTACCATTTTTTTGCCGAATACCAGTTCCGCGCCCTGGGAAATTGATTCGATAAACACCGCAAGCATCGTGTAGGCGTGATGCAGGGGAAGGAGCGCATAAAATACATCGGTGTAGAGTACGTCAAGCGGCGTTCCCTGGGAGAGGAAACAGTCGCTTACAAGATTTTGGTGGGTCAGCATCACCCCTTTGGGGTTTCCCATGGTGCCTGAGGTAAAAAGAATCGCCGCAAGTTCTTGCTCGCCGACCTCCTCAATTTCTGCCGCCGGGCCGTCAAGATCGTATACATAGGTCCCAAGGCCCTTTTTGAGGGAAATGATCTGCTCAAGCCGCCCCGGCGTGTCCACAAAACGCTGGAATTTTTCCTCGTCCGTAAAAAGGATACGGGCCTTTGACGCGGCCACCAGATTTTCTACCTCTTCGGTTTTAAGCTGCACATCGATGGGGACTACGGTGGCCCCGGCAAAAAGCACGCCGAGGTAGGCGACGGTCCATTCGGGAATGTTCTTTCCCGTTACGGCCACCTTGTCATCTTTCCGGATACCCTTGCTGTGGAGCCAACGGGCCACCGCTTCAACAAGACGCAGGGCCTCCCGGTAGTTAAGGCTGATCTTGCCGGGATCGAAAATGGTGAAACAGGGCCGTTCCCCGTGCCGGGCCGTGGTTATCCTGAACAGTTCAGGCAGTGTCGGCCACTCACCGTGATACAGTTTTCCCCGGTATTCCTCCAGAAACGTCCAGGGCGTTGTTGTGTTTGCGCTTCTCATGGTAATCTCCCGTATAATAATGGGCCTGCTTCCGCAAGCCCGGTGTGTAGTGAAATAGACCTGCCCGGCGCTCGTCCGGACCGCCGGACAGGTCCACTGGCGCCGGTAAAGACAGGATTGCCCGCCCGAAAAACGGCGCATTGACAGAGCGCCGTGGATTTTCAAACAAATCTACTTTTAGCCGTATTTCTGACACGGGAATTTCAAAAAAGTTGCATACGGGGCGCTCCGCCCGTTTTCACCTTGTCCGCTGCCGGGCAGGGCGCCCGCCGGTAGAACGCGGCCGCCCTGCCCTTGATTTATGCCGGAGGAGGCATAATAATTGAAAGAAGTTATCAAGAAACCGCATGCCGCCGGAAACAGCGGCGCGCTACATAAAAAAACGGAAAACCGTCCGTAACATATCCGGCCGGTTTGTACGTCTCCGGAATAAAAAATGGAAGCGGCGAAACGGGTTGTCGCGGTGCTGGAGATCGGATCCGCGGGGATCCGGTTTCTTATCGCGGAAATTGGTCCCTGTGAACAGTGGAAGGTTCTCGATCAGGCCGGGCGGGCCGTGGCGCTCGGAAAAGATGTCTTTGATTCCGGCGAAGTCTCCCGCGAATCGCTCCTTGAGTGCCTTGCCGTACTCCGGGGCTATGCGGAACTGCTCGCCGCCTGGGGCATTGACAAGCGGGACGTGCGGGTTATCGCCACCAGCGCTATCCGCGCGGCCCGCAACCGCGATATGTTTGTGGACCGGGTTCGGCAGGAAACAGGATTTTTGATCAGTGTTGTCGAAGGCATTGAAGAAAACCGGCTTATGTACCTTGCCGTGCGCTACGCCCTCAAAAATGATCTGCCCCAGTTTCGCCGGGGAAACGTGATGATCATCGAGGTGGGCGGCGGCTCGACAGAAATCATGCTGTTGCGCCGGGGCAAGATGGTTGCCGCGCACAGCCTGCGCCTTGGCACGATCCGCGTCGGACAGCAGTTTCGCCTTGATTCCGATGCGTTGCGCGCGCAGGCCCATTATCTCCGGGACAACGTACGCAGCACGTCCGGCTTCCTGTCCGTGGAAATGGACCTTGCCCATGTGGGAACCGTGGTTATTTCCGGAACAGCGGCGCGTATTCTTGCCGCCAAAAAGGGAACCGAACTTAACCGCGACTGCCGGATCATCGGACGGGAAGACTACATTCAGCTTGTGGAAGAAATACGGCATTATACACCCGAAGACTGCGTGCGGAATTTGCAGATTCCCTACGCCGATGCCGGCGGTTTTGTTTTGGGGAACCTCGTGTACCGCTACTTCCTGGAACGCACTTCCGCAGAAACCGTAGCCGTACCGAATGTGTCCATCCGCGAAGGGCTGGTTATCGACATGGCGCGGGGTGTTGAACCCGAACTCCAGGAAGAATTTTTTTCCCAGATCATCGCCTCCGCGGTAAACCTGGGGCGGAAATACCGTTTTGACGAGGCCCATAATATTCACGTGGCCATGCTGTGCATACAGCTCTTTGACGCGCTTGTAAAAGAACACGGCATGAACCGCCGTGAACGGATGATGCTGGAGGCCGCCGCATCACTGCACGATGTCGGCACATTTATCCGGGGCTCGGGACACCACCGGCATGGACAGTATATCGTTTCCAATTCTGAAATTTTCGGCCTGCATCAGGAAGAAATGAACATCATCGGCAATGTGGTGCGCTACCATCGCGGAGACCCGCCGTCTGAATCCGACATTGATTATATCGCCCTTGAACGTGAAGATCGTATTTTGGTGCTCAAAATGGCGTCCATTCTGCGTCTTGCAGACGCACTGGACCGGGGGCATACCCAGCGCATAAAAAGCATTCGTGTTGAACGGCGCAATGAAACCATACTGATCCATACCGGGGGAGAGCTCAATCTCAGCTCCGAGCGCGTGGGGCTTGAAGAAAAAGCCGATTTGTTTCAGGATGTTTTCGGCTATCAGGTAATTCTGGCATGAAAAACGATACGGCCCGCTTTATCAACCGCGACCTCTCCTGGCTTGATTTTAACGCGCGGGTGCTGGCGGAGGGCCTTAGAAAAGATCTGCCGCCCCTGGACCGGTTTCGCTTTATGTCGATTGTATCCTCCAACCTTGACGAATTTTATATGGTCCGCCTTGCGGCCATGAAGCGGGCGCTCCGTGCGGGAATCGGGGCCGCCGCGGACCCGGCGGGGCTGGGCCCGGAAGCGCAAATACGCGCCGCATCGGAAAAAGTTCGCGCCCTAATCAACGAACAGTATTCCTGCCTTTTGGAAGAAGTGTTTCCCGCCCTTGAAGCGGGAGGGCTTGAACTCGTGCGTCCGGAACAGTATTCCCTTGCGGATATTGATTTTCTTGAATCGTTTTTTATGCGGGAAATTTTTCCCGTTCTTACCCCGCTCCGCTTCGACAGCAACAGCGATGACGACAGCGGCGCATCCCAGGCGATAAGCGGCATTTCCATTCACGCGGCATTTCTCCTTGCCAACGCCGGAAACGGCGGCGCCGGCAACGATGACAGCGGTAACGATGACAGCGGCAACAGTAATGCGGGCGTCTTTTATGACGGCGCGGTACGGGATGCCGCTGCCGCCGTGGACGATCCCGCTTCCGCGCGGACGGAGCGTATCGCCATCATCAGAATTCCCCGCGCTCTTTCCCGAATCGTAAAACTACCCGCCATGGAAACCGAAACCCCAGGCGGGTCCACGCGCCTTCGCTGGGCGCTGCTTGACGATCTTGTATTAAGCTGGGGCGCGTGGTTTTTCCCCGGCTATGCCGTGGAAGAAAGCCTGCTCTTCAAAATAACCCGGGACGCCGATTTTTCTGTTGATGAAAAGCGTGATGAGGATTTTGTGGAAGCGATGGAAGAAGTGCTCGAACGGCGGGACCACTCGCGGGTGGTGCGCCTGGTGCACACCGGAGAAAGCAGGAAGCTTCGTGACGAACTCGCGCGGCGTTTTGGCCTTGAAGAAGGGGATCTTTTTACGGTAGATTCTCCGCTGGATCTCCCCACGCTTGCTTCCCTTGCCGATGCGCCGGGCTTTGATCACCTGCGCGGTGCGGGAAGAAAAATTTATCCCCTGATGGATTTTCCCGCCGATGAAAACATTTGGGACCGGATAAAGGCCGGAGACGTGATGCTGCATCTTCCCTACCAGTCATTTGATCCGGTGCTGCGTTTTTTTCGTGATGCCGCGGCGGACCCACGGGTGATCGCCATAAAAACCGCGCTGTACCGCACTTCCGGCGACTCCCCCATCGTCCATGCGCTGGAGGCGGCGGCCCTGGCCGGCAAGCACGTAACGGCGCTCGTGGAACTCAAGGCGCGTTTTGATGAAGCGCGGAACATCGCCTGGGCAAACCGGCTTGAAAAAGCCGGCGTCATTGTTGTATACGGCCTTGCTCGCCTCAAGGTGCACGCGAAAGTTTCCCTCGTCATACGGCGGGAGGACGAGGGCCTTAAACGCTACGTCCATCTTTCAACAGGAAATTATAACGACCGTACCGCCGCGCTCTACGGCGACATCGGCATTTTTACTGCCCGCGAAGATATTGTTTTTGACGCGGGACTTCTTTTTAACACCCTGACCGGCTATTCATCAATCGGAGAAATGCGCAGTATTTCTGTCGCCCCCGCCGGACTCAAACGGCGTCTTGTTGAACTGATCAACCGGGAGGCGGAGCGCGCACGGAGCGGGATGCCCGGACGCATCATGGCGAAAATGAATTCCCTTGCCGATCAGGATGTTATCACGGCGCTGTACGCGGCCTCTTCCGCAGGGGTGCGCATTTCCCTTAATGTCCGGGGAATTTGCATGCTCGTGCCCGGCGTCCCGGAACTTTCGGAACATATCGAAGTGGTGAGCGTTATTGACCGTTATCTGGAGCATGCGCGCATTTTCTTTTTTGCCAACGCCGGAGACGGAGAAGTATACCTGTCAAGCGCGGACTGGATGCCGCGCAATCTGGAGCGGCGGGTTGAATTGATGTTCCCCGTTATTCAGCAGAATATCCGCGATGAGGCGCGTGATATTCTTGAGGCGTATTTCCGCGACAACCGCCAGGCGTGGGAACTTGGAGCGGACGCCCGCTGGCGCCGCCGGGAACCGGCTCCGGGGGAGGCATTTTTTACCGCGCAGGAATACTTTTTGAGAAAAGCGGCAAAAGCGGCGGAAGTGTTCCTGTCCGCGCATGAAGAATTTACTGTCCGCAGGAGCGCTCCTACAGGTTCCATGCCGGATCCCGCGCCGGGAAATATGCCGGGCTGACGCGCCTTTGCGTCCTCCCGTGCGGCGCAGGGCTGTAGCAGGGCAGCTCCGCTTCCGGTACACTGTCCCCATGAAACGGATCATTCTTAAACCGGGCGAAGAACACCGTATCGCGCTTGGTCATCCGTGGGTGTATGACAATGAAATTGCGCGGGTACTTGCGGGGCGGTCCACAAAAGCGCGGGGACGGGCTGAACCGGGCGCGGAAGACGCGCCGGACGCGGAACTCGCCGCCGGAGAAATCGCGGATGTGGAAAGCTCCCGCCGGGAATATTTGGGCCGCGCCTTTGTAAACCCCGCCTCAAAAATACGCGCCCGCATTTATAGCCCGTCAAAAGAAGGCTTTGACAAAGGATTTTTCAAACGGCGTATCCGGGAAGCCGCCGCCCGGCGCGCGGCGGATGCGGGGCCGGATACCAACCTTGCGGCGGCGTCGCTCCGTGTTCTTTTTGGCGAGGCGGATTTTCTGCCGGGACTGATCATTGACCGGTACGCGGGATGGCCCCGCGCGGCGGCGCGATCGTGCGCGGCCCGTCCCCTCGAATATGCCGCCGTGGAAGCGGCGCTCGGCCCGCCCGCATCATGGCTTACCCTCCAGTTTCACGCGCGGGGAGCAGACCTTCGCCGGGAGGAAATTATTGCGGCGATAGAAGAAGTATTTTCTTACGGAGATCCTGCCTCCGCCGCGCCAACCGCCGGGGATCATATCCTGTTCACCAGAATTGCCGGCATCATTGAGAAATCAGTTTCCCCCGCGCGGGAACTGGAAGGACTGCCGCCCCGGGAAGGGATCATCGCGGGAGACGCGCCGGAAGACGGCATTTTGATTTTTGAGAACGGCCTCCCCTTCACGGTAAATCTTCAGGCAGGACAGAAAACCGGACACTTTCTTGACCAGAAGGAAAACCGCCGCCGCGCCGCCGCGTTTGCGCGGGGTTCCGTGCTGGACGCCTTTTCATATTCAGGTGGATTTGCTGTTCATGCCGCCCGCTTGGGCCGTGACGCGCGGGTTACGGCGGTTGACATATCGAAAACAGCGCTGGAGACGGCGCGGGAAAACGCCGCGCTTAACGGCGTTACGGACCGCATAGCCGCGGTTGAAGCGGATGTTTTTGATTATCTTCATGCGGCGCTCCGCAGGGGCGAAAAATACGATCTGGTCATTCTCGATCCGCCGGCGTTTGCCAAATCACGCGCCGCGCTTTCCGGCGCGGTACGGGGTTATCAGGAAATCAACAGCGCCGCGCTCCGGCTCCTCCGGTCCGGCGGCGTTCTGGTAAGCTGCTCGTGCAGTCAGGCCCTTGACGCGGAACAATTCTCGCGGATGATCGCCCGTTCCGCCGCCGCCGCGGATCGCCGCCTCATTCAGATAGATTTCCGCTTCCAGGGGCGGGACCACCCCGTGCGCGTGGGCTACGGAGAATCGCTCTACCTTAAATGCGGATTCTACCGCGCGATATAGCGCCGCGCGGGAAGGCGGAGAGACGGCGTACCGCGTTAACGCACGGGCAGCCTGTTTATCGCAGCGGGTCCAGAAGGTCAATCACGATGCGGCTGAATTCTTTGGGCCTTTCATAGTGCGCGTCATACATGGCGCGCCATGTATGACCGTGAATGTGCAATTGAATAAATCAGCGCCGCTGAACCGGCGCCGCCGGACAACGGCGCCGGGTTTGTTTAGCGGTAGGGTTTTTCCCGGTAAGCTTCGTATTCGGACGTCATCCACCGGCGCCGGTTCTCCAGTTCCTGATCCCCCGGAGGTCCATACGTGCTGCCCAGGAACATATAGCCGCCGCCCCGGGCATAACGGTCAATGCAGTCACGGACGGCCGCGCGGACCAGTTCTTCGTCCGCGCCGGGATGTCCCGCGGGTCCCGATGAATCCCAGGCACCGATGATGACCATTTTGTTCCCGTATTTCTTTTTGATGCCGTCTAGATCATTCATCACCTGGGCGGGATTCCAGGAATTGACACCAAAATCGATCCAGTCGGGGATGGAATCTTCGCATCGTCCGCAGTTGTGCATCATGACCGGCATGCCCCGGTCGACAGCCTTTTTGGTCAGCTTGATCATGAAGGGCTTGATGAGTTCCCGGTAGGTATCCGGTGAGATGAAGGGGTTCTGCGCCGTGGCGGTGTCGTCGCCCACCGTAAAAAAGTCGAAGGTGTACCGGTCAAAGGTATTTTCAAGTACGTTGAGATACCAGTTGGTAATGTAATCAAACATTTCCTTGACCGCTTCGGGCTCTTCGTACATGGCCATAAGGCCGTTGGTAAAACCCATCAGGTTCATGAGGGGCATGAAGAGTCCGCCGCCAACACCGTAACTCATCGCGGTAATTTTGGTGTCCACCTTGATCCGTTCCATGTCCTTCTTGCACAGATAGTCCCAGTCCACCCCGGACAGATCGGGAAGCCGCACCACATTGCGCCAGTAACGCACATCTTCCAGAATAAATTTTCCGGGAACGGGAAGCTGCTGCCAGCCGGTTTCCTCGGTAGCCACATATTCAACGCCAAATACATCGACTCGGCCCTTCCCCTTGTTGATAATGGTACCGGGAACCGCAGAACTCATGATGGCCGCGCTTTGCAGGGGCTTTGAAGCATGGGCATCGGGCAGGCCAAAGGTATAGCGCGGTACCCATTCGGGTTCTTCGCCGCGCAGTACCTTCATAAAGTTTTCTTTCTCAGTCAACGGCATAATTTTCCTCCGTTTCAAAAAATATTTTTCAAACAAGCCCTGCCGTGAAACAGGACTTTATGAAAACAGTATCAATGGAATTGTTTACTAACTGCCGTTATTAAACAATTCTTTTGCCTGCCACCCGGATCGGCGCGCGGGCGGTTCTCCGCAGGGCTGGCTTCAGCCCGCCGCTGTCCGCGCCGCGGCATGGCGTTCTTCCATCATTTTGTGATTTGCCTCGGCGTATTCTTTCGATTTTTCTTCGTTGATTTTGAAAAAACTCATGGTCAGCGCCGAAATGCTGTACAAAAGGGCGGGCACAACACCAAACGCGAAGCCGAGCCGCCCCGCGTTGACGGAAACCGAAGCGCCGGAAGCGTCGTACCCGGCAAAGCCGAGTATCCAGGCATAGGAAAAGGAGCTTAGCACCTGGCCGATTTTCATGGTGATGGCGTTAACGCTCATGACAAAGGGCCGGGTGTCCTTGCCGGTGTTAAAGAGCTGATACTCCGCCGCGTCCAGCCACAGATTTACGCCCACCGCGGTTCTGATACCCAGCCCGACGCGCAGCAGGCAGTTGAGTACGATGAAAAAAACGGCGTTCCCCTTGACCAAAAGCGCGATTGCCACATAAAGCGACGCCTGTAGAATATCCGCCAGAATTTGGGAATTTTTCTTGCCGATTTTTTTGACGATGGGCGGGCAGAAAAACGCCGCACAAAGCCCCGTAAGCGCCGCCGCCGTAAGCATAACCGGATACAGCGCTGTTGAGCCGATGGTATACCGGAAAAAGTAAACCATAACGGGCGTAACGGTAAAGGTGGCCATCTGAATACTGACGTTGGAAATGAGGAGCAGCCATACCTGGCTGTTTTTTAGGGTAGTGGAGTAAATCTGCGAAAGTTTTACGTTGACATTGCTGCCCTGCACCTGTTTAAGGAGCGGATCGTATTTGTCATATTCCCGCAGTTGAATGTAGAGAATAAGCTGTCCCAGTGCCATGAACAGCCCGAATGTTACGCCCACAATAAGGTATCCCCGGTTGGGGAACCGTCCATTGAAATAGTTGATGAGGGGCAGCGTCGCGAGCGAAGTAAGAATCGCGCCCGCGTTTGTGCCGATCATGTTTTTCGCGGTGATGGCCAGGCGGTTGGCGATATTGGGGCCCGCGCATTTGGCAAGCAGGGCGTTTTGGGCGGTCAGAATAAAGTTCTGCGGGATGTTGCGGAAAAAATACCCGGCCACCATGACGGCCACTTTCGCCGCCGGAGCGACGCCGGGATTCAGAAACAGCAGAAATACCCCAATGGTAATAAGCGGTCCGTTAATAAGAATCCATGTCCGGTAGGGGCCGGTTTTCAGGTTCGCTTTCTGCACGATGCTGCCCGCGAACAGCGAAATAATCATATCCGCGATGCGGCCCGCCGTAAGGATAAGCGCCACCGCCGCAACCGGGATCAGCGCGATATCGGTCATAAAAATATTCAGGAATTGCAGCGTTACTACAATGCCGAACTGGGTAGTAAAGGTGTTGAGCGCGAAAAGCCAGGGTACTTTGGGTTCCAGCGTAACCTGCTGCGTTTCTTTTGCCATTGCCGATGCTCCTTCGATACATGCGCCGCACTGCATGAACGCGGCACATTCTGTCAATTTTTTGGCGGAAGCCTTCCACGTGTATTTATTGTCCCATGGAAGCGGGGAAGTGAAAAGCGTAATTTTTTGACATAATTAAGGAAGTATTTGTAATGGCGGCGGCTGGAAGATGCCGGGCCGTGGTTTTTGTGGATAAAATATTCCAGAGCGAACGGAACAATGAACCGGTCAGTTTTACCCGGCAGCCACAAAATCGCGTGAGAACCCTGAACGCCGCCGCGCGCGTCCCGGCTGAAACCGCGTTGCCTCAACATGAAGCGGCATTACGTTTGCCGCTAATTAGAGTCTGTCTATAATGTAGACACATTATAGACAGACTCTAATTAACGTGCGTTCATCAGCGTTTTCCTGGTTTTTCGTTTTTTAGCGGAAACCCGCGGAACATCACATTACCAAGGCACTGATAGCGCCGTATATGGCGAATTTTCGATCGAATACATCAGTGCCTCATGAGGGCGCAGGTGTGATGTGGCTGCCTGCTACCCCCGCGCTATCAACGCTTATCCCGTATCTTTTCCACCCACGCGGCAAAGGCCGCCGCGAAGGTTTCAAGGAATTGGGCCGTCTCCGGGTTCGTAACGGTTCCCCGCTCATCCAAAAACCGGGCCGCCTCGCCCAGGTAGGCTTCCGGCTGCTGCAACAGGATGACGTTCAGAAACGCAAGCACCTGCCGGAGGTGCTGGACGGCCCCAAAGGCCCCGATCTTGCCGGGGGATACGCCTATCAGGGCGCCAGGTTTACCAGCCCAGACATTCTTGCCGTAGGGCCGGGAGGCAATATCCAGCGCGTTTTTCAAAAGCGGCGGAAACGAACGGTTGTATTCGGGAGTTACAAACAGAAACCCGTCCAGGGAGCGTACCTCTTCCCGGAAGGCCGTCCATTCAGGGGGAGTCGTCCCCTCGTCATCGTAATCCTGATTATACAGCGGCAGCTTTTCAATATGCAGCGTCCGCGTTTCAAAAGCGCCGGGCAGCCGGGAGGCGACAAAGGCAGCGGTTTTCCGGCTGTACGATTCCTTTCTGGCGCTTCCCACAACAACGCCAATCGTTATGTTTTTGTCCATGCACCAATATATCAAGAATGGCAGGGTATGTCAACAGGCGGCCGGGTTTCTCTTTCAATGCGGGCATTGAAGGCTTCCTTCCGTTCGGCCGGACTGTTCGCCGCCCAGCGGATGGTACATGCTGTTTTTTAGCGGAAGTTGTTTAATAACTTCAGTTGTTAAACAACTCTAATACTATTACAGTAAATTTACTTTTTCTATTTTCCTTCCCGGTAGAGGCATTGTTTCATTCTTTTGTGTCCCGTTATTATTGCATCCGGAGTGTATTCATCAGGAATTCCAGGCGCCGTTACTGCTTTATAATTTTCGTTCAGTTCAAGTGATTGGACAATTGACAAATCCCGCTTAAAAAACGATACATAAGACAGCTTCCCCATCCAATAGATTCTGCGGCAAGCAGCATATTTTGGGCTGCCGCTGTTCCGTTGATTTTTGACCCCGGACAATTTACCGCCGGGGGTTCCGGGTCAGGCAGTAATTCCAGGCCCCGGCGGAGGAAGCGCGGTGAAGAAATCCCA
>JAITGJ010000086.1 GCA_031280705.1 Spirochaetaceae bacterium | reverse complement strand
TATTTTCATCAAATTTATTGAATCAATAATTTTTTGATACTGTTTTACATCCAATAAAACCGCTTTGGCTTCTCCATTCTGAGTTATAATTACGGGATTATTTTTTTCCCCTACCTGTTTCATTACTTCAGCCGTATGAGACTTTACCCAGGAAATTGGCTTTATATCTTCCACAAAATTTATCATCATATCCCCCTGTTTTTATAAGATACTATATTTAGTTCATGCTGTCGAGTCCCTTTTTACGGTTTTTTCCATGTTTTTTCCCAATTTATGCGGCATTTCGCCCAGGGCCAGCGCACTATGTATGCTAAATCTTTATGCTGTAAAGAATTACGATTTTAGCCCTGAAAAATGAGTGTAAGCTAATTCCTTATCCTATAAAGAATTAGAAATCATAGTGCGCTGGCCCTGGCATTTCGCCTAACGTTCCGGCTGGTTACGGCGTTTTGCCGGCCCGGATAAGGGCTTTGCGAAGCATCGCTTCCAGAAGAAGCGCACCATCGCCAACTTCGTGGGCGCGGGCGGGTAAAATATGCCGGAATGAGGCGCGCCCAAACCGCTGCGCGGTTTGGGCTTGGGTTTTGCCTTCGGCAAAACCCCGCAGCGTCCTGCGCGGGCCTTCCGCGGGGCGTGTTTCAGGCGTTACATTGCCCCGAAAACTCACACTCCCTTTCTGCTCGCGCTTCCCCGCTTCAAAAATAACGCGGCCGCCGGGGAGGACCCGTGCCCGGCGGCCGCGCGGGTATATGGATGGTAAGGTGGTCTTGTGCTTTATTGCGAAATATGGTTTGATAAAGAGTAGCATTGTTCTCATCCGTGTCGCGGATGTTCATCCTGGCCAGATTTTGATGGAAGGTTATGAAAAACGCAGCCCCACATCCTCCCAAAGGCGGCTTCTATCGCCGCGCTTCCCGCGCCGGACCCCGGCGCGCCCCGGGTGGACGGAACGCCGCCGCGTCCCAGACGGATAACCCCCCGAACAATCAGCCCAAGGTCCGCTTTTCCATCGGGTTCAAACTGGTAACCATCATCACGATTCTGGTGCTCCTTTCCCTGGGAGCCATTACCGTGCTCGTGTCCGTACTCGTGTCCCAGGATGTCCGGCTCACGGCGGAAGAAAATAATTTTACGATAAATCAGCGTTCCGCTTCGGAGGCGGAAACCACATTTGCCTCGATACGGTCAAACGCGCTGGTGCTTCTTGAGACCCTCAACGCCGCGGGGGCGGGCGGCGCGCTTTCCCGGCAGGCGGCGGCGTTCTTCTTTGAGCGGAACCAGAGCGTGGCGTTTATCGCGCTTGCCGCCCCCGGCGCGCCGCCGGAACAGATGCTGGTCAATACGCGGTTTTTTATGTCCCGCGAGATCGAATCGGCCCTGGCCGATACCTACCTTGCCGCCCGGCAGGACGCGCTGGAACGGGCCGCCGCGGGAGAAACACTGCTGTTGAACGCGATGCCCAATTTCGGCGTTCATACCCTGGCGCTGTTTTTCCCCTGGCAGGAAGGCGGCCAGGAGCAGGCGGCGGTCATTGTCTTTGCCCCGGAAAACCTCGCGGAAACGTTCGGATCGGGGACCAATCAGTCGTACCTGATCAACGGGGACGGCGATGTGCTGATCCACGCGGAGGTGGAACTGGTCCGCGCCGTGGCCAATATGTCGAACCGGAGTTTTATCGCATCCATGCGGGAAAACCCGGAACAAAATATGCAGATTCTTTACACCGGCGAGGACGGCGTGCGCTACTTTGGGGCATTCTCCAAATTGACAACCGCCGGGGCCGCGATCATCACCAGTATCGAATACGACGTGGTGTTTGAGGGCATCGCCGCCACCACGCGGCGCAACGCCTACCTCACCGCGGCGGTCCTGTTCCTTTCGATACTGTTTATCTGGTTTTACTCAAAGAGCATTTCCAAGCCCCTGAAACGGCTCGCCCAGGCGGCGCTGCAAATTGAGCGCGGCTCGTTTGAAATCGATCTGAAATCCTCTTCCAGCGACGAAACAGGGCTTTTGACGGCAAGTTTCAAGCGGATGAGTACCGCACTCGGCGTTTTCGGCCGGTTTACCAACCGGGAAATCGCCGTGCAGGCCATGCGCGGCGAGATAAAGCCGGGCGGCCTGCCCAAGCACGCGACTATTTTTTTCAGCGATATTCGCGGGTTTACGGAAAAGAGCGAAAACTTTACCCATGCCTTCGGGAACGAAGCCTCAGACCGTATTGTTCACTGGCTAAACGAATATTTTACCCGCATGGTAGAATGTGTGGATAAAACCGGCGGCGTTGTGGATAAATTTATCGGGGACGCGGTCATGGCCCACTGGGGCACGGCCTATTCAGCGGGAAGCCCGGCAAAGGACGCTTTTAACGGCGTCAAGGCCGCGCTGATGATGCGGCTCGCGCTTTTTGACATGAACCGGGGGCGGCGCGCCGGCGACCCGGGGAACCCGCCGATCCGCATCGGGTGCGGCATCAATACGGGGATCGTTACCGCCGGGCAAATCGGCTCGGACGCGCGCATGGAATACACGGTTATCGGCGATCCGGTCAACCTCGCGTCCCGGACCGAAGCGCTGAACAAGCCGCTGGGAACGGATATCCTTATCACCGAAGATACCTGGAAACTGGTCAGCGGCGCGTTCATCACCGAGGAAATGCCGCCCGTTACGGTAAAGGGAAAGGAAAAGCCCGTGCGGATGTTCGCCGTGGTGAACCTCAAGGGGCTCAAGGGTCCCCGGACGCTGAACGAGGTGCGGAAACTTTTGGGAATCGAGCCGCCGGATATTTCCCGGGTGAATACCGGCGAGGAAGAAAAGAAATACAAGATTGGGGGCGGGGCGTAAGCCGGAGGGCGGACGCGGATGACGGGAACGCGCGATGACAACACGGAAGGAGCGGAGACGGCATAAAGAGACCGAAGCGCTGGACCGCCCGCGGCGCATACTGGACGCCGTGGTGATTTTGCTTTGTCTTGCCGGCGCGGGAGTCAGCCTCAACCTGTTTCGTATCGACCTCTTTCAGACGATCCGCTCCTTTTCCGCCGTGCCGGTGGGAACCATCACCTTTAAGTACAATACCGCCCAGCGGCGGCTTTCCGACCGGGTGCTCTGGGACCGCCTGCGGAACGAGTCGCCCGTGTACGAAGGGGATCTGATCCGTACCGCGGAACTGTCCGGGGCGGTCCTCCACTTCGCCGGCGGCGGGGAAATCGCCCTGGACGAAAATACCCTGATCCGTATCCAGATGAACGACGACCAGGCGGCAATCGATCTTGCCGAGGGTAATGTCAATGTCTCCGCGGGCGAGAGCGGCATCGTGCTGAACGCCGGGGGCAGACGGATAGAAGCCGCCGCCGGTACGGTCATGACTGCCGGAAACCGGACGGACGGGCTTGTGTTTCAGGTAAGCGAAGGCAACGCCATTTTTGTCGATGAGGCGGGGAGCCGCGAAGTTGAGGCCGGTTCCTTCGTGGTCCTGGACGCTTCCGGTGAAGAATTAAAGGAGCCGGCCGCCCTGATATTCAGCCCCCGGCCCAACGCCCGCATCCTTAACCCCTACCGGGAACCCCTCGAAATGGCCTTTTCCTGGAACCGGGTGAATATCCCCCCCGAAGAAAAAATTACGCTGGAACTCGCGGAGGACCGGAATTTTGCCCGCGTCTCCCAAACGCTGGAGACGCCCGGCAATTCCGTTATGGCGAAACTGCCGCCGGGTACGTGGAACTGGCGGCTGGTTTACAACATGGCGAGTCTTGCCCACGGGCGGATCACGGTGGTCTACGCCCCGGCCCCGGCCCTCATTGCCCCGGCCCCGGATTACACGTACCGGTACCGCTCGCGGACGCCCTCGGTTCACTTTTTCTGGGCCGGAACCGGGGACGCCCTGTATTATATTCTGGAAGCCGCGCCGTCCCCGGATTTTTCCACGCCGGGTTTTTCAAGCCAGGTCCGGGGCACGTCGCTTGTTACCTCAAACCTTGGGCCGGGAACGTGGTACTGGCGGGTGCGCCCCGTCTTTCCCGGCGATTTTGGGGGCGTCATCGCCGCTTCGGCGGCCGCTTCATTTCGCGTGGAACAGTCCGGTATGCTTGAGGCGCCGGCGCTCATCAGCCCCGCGGAAGGGGGATTCGTCAATATCGCCGGGGACCGGGGGGATTATTATTTCTCCTGGCGGCAGGCGAACGAGGCGGCCTCCTACACGATCCGCATCGCCAAAAGCGCGGATTTGCGGAACCCGGTGATCAACGCCACGGTGCGGGACAATTTTTGGATATACCGCCGGGGAGAGCGGGACATTGCGGAAGGGGACTATTATTGGGGCGTTTTCCAGACCGATGCGGAGGGAAACGAGTCGTCCGTGTCTCCGCCCCGTGTATTTACCGCAATGACCGGCCAGCTTGTCCAGCGCATGGTGTTCCCGCCGGACGGGTATACGATTGCGGAAAACCTTTTGCCGGATATCCGGTTTACCTGGAAATCCAATATCCCCTACGAAACGTTTTTTCAGGTTTCCGATGAGGCCGGTTTTTCCCGGTTCCAGATTAACGAGCGGGTTTCAGGCGACACGTTCCAGGGGCGGACGCTTCCCGCCGGAACCTGGTACTGGCGGATTTCCGCACGGCCGCCGCCGGGAAGCCTCGCGGGCGGCGCGCTTGAAACGCCGCCCCGCCGCTTTATCGCGGCGCCCTCCTTCCCCGCCCCGGCGCTGGAACGGCCCGCCGCCGGTGAACGGATAATTCTCCGCGAGGACGAGCCGGTACAATTCCGCTGGCGGACCGTGAACGGCGCGGAGTACTATCAATTCCGGGTGTACACGGACCGGGGAAGGTCCCGTCTGGTACATGAAGTCGCCATTACGGAAACCACGGCCCAGCCGGTCAATATGGATAATCTGCCGGAAGGGGAATACTACTGGACCGTGCAGTCCTTTGCCCTGGAAGGCACGGCCGCTACCCGGCGCATCGGCCTGACCGGGGAGGGGCGTTTTGTTACGCGGAAACTGCGTCCCTTAAACCTCGATTCCCCCCGGCAGGGAGCGGAAATCGCCGGACTCACGGCCCTGCGCGGCGCGACCATACTCCGCTGGAACTCGATGGAAAACCCGGGCCGTTCACGCTTCATTATTTCCCGCAGCCCGGACCCCACCCTGGGAACGCCGCTCCAGGAAATTGCCAACCCGGACCGCAGCATTTCCCTGTCCCGCCTCGCGCCGGGGGTATATTACTGGACCGTTACCGCGGAAACCATAGACGGCTACGATATCAGCGCCGAAGCGCCGCGCAGTTTCCGGGTTCTGCCCATTCCCCTGCTTCCGGAAGTGCCTGCCGCGCGGCCCGTAAACGGGCACACCATCGGGCCGGAAGAACTCCGCGCAAACCGGAATATCGTGTTCCGGTGGGGAACGGTGGCGGGAGCGAACGGCTATATCTTCACGCTTTTTCAGGATCGGGGACGCGACCGGCGGCAGGTTATCCGTACCGGTCCGGTGAACGAAACCTCCTTTACGGTGGACAATCTGGAGATCCTCGACCGGGGAACTTTTGTCTGGCAGGTTGAAGCGGTGGGAGCCGGTTCAGACGGTTCCATTGAACAGCACGGACGGCTGGCGGAAAACCGCCTTGAGATCGATATTCCCGTCCCCAACCAGGTGCGAACAGAGAATCCGGGGGTACTGTATGGCCAGTAAGCGCCGCCGGCTTTGCCGCGCCCTGTGCGGTTTGTGCCTGCTTTCGTCCCTTGCCGCCCAGGAGGGAAATTACCGCCTTGACCGGAGCGAGGGCGCGGTCCGCTTTTTCCAGCGTCTTGCCTGGGCGGAGCAGGCATATGTGTACCGGTACGAAGTGCTTATCGAGCGGGAGGAAGGCGGAGGATTCCGGGAACTTTCGCGGGATTTTACCGGGGAGCGTTTTATTGAAGTTTCCCTTCCGCCGGGGCGTTATCGTTACCGGGTAACGCCGTGGGACCTTCTGGACCGGCCCGGGGAGCCGTCGGAATGGAGCGCCTTCGAGGTGCTTATCGCGCGGGACCCCGAACTGCGGGAATTTGCCCCGCACGCGTTTTTTCTTGACGAGGGGATGTCGTGGGTGCTGACCGTGAACGGGCGGAACCTTGAGCCGGGCGCGGAGGTGTACCTTCGCCACCCGGAGACGGAACGCCAGGCCATCAGACCCGAAGAATACACCTCGTCCGGGACAAGCGCCCGTCTTGTGTTCAATTTGCGGAGCCTCGCGCCGGGCGATTACGAAGTGTACGTCAAAAATCCCGGCGGCCTTGACACAAGCCTGGGCGTTTTTGCGATCGCCTTCCGTAAACCGGTGGATTTCTACGCCGCGCTGGGCTACGCGCCGCTTTTTCCCGTGTACGGAGCGCTGACGAACTATATGGGCGGCTTTTTGCCCCTGGGGGCGGCAGTGCGCGCCGGGATAATTCCGTTAAAGCGGGTTACCGGTTTTCTGGGGGTGGAACTCGCGGCGTACTGGCATTATGTTGACGTTTCCCTCACGGATACCTATGGCACGCCGATTAACGTAAACGGCCATATCGCCAACGGGCAGCTCAATATGGTGTTTCAAAAATGGCTTCCCAACCGGGTCATGTCGTTTAGCGTCCGCGTGGGCGGCGGCGCGGCCATGTTTATCAGCAGCGTCAGCGCCTACAGCGGGATACCCGCCACGGCCGCCATTCTCGCGCCGCTCGTGGGCGGGGGCGTTTCCTTTAGCTGGCTCGTCCGCCGTCCCCTCTTTATTGAAGCCGGCGTTGACTTTAGCCACTGGCTTACAGAGGACGGTCTCCCGCCCGGATATATCCGGCCCTGGCTTGGCGCGGGACTGTTGTTTTAATGTGCGTCGCCCGGGGCGTTACGGGGCGCGGCGCGGGGGCCTGTTCACGTCGATGATTGACGACACGTCCTTGACGACACGTCCTTGACGTGAAAACGGCTTGTTTTTAGACTGGATTGTGCCGATACTACCTGATATGGAGACTTCCATGCGCAAGCACGCAGGATTACTGATTCCCGTACTGCTCATCGCTCTTTTTGCTTCCTGTAAATCAAAACCCCCGCCGTTGATCCGGCTGGAAGAAATATATCCCCTGGTTCCCTTTACCCGTGATTTTGTTACGCGGGCCAAGGCGAGCCGGCTCAGTCTGAACGAATTTCAATATTATATATCCACCCGCGTTATTCTTGAGGAACCTTCCGCGAGCGAACTGCTCCGCGTAACGCCCCGGGGCGACGCGGTTATCCAGCGGCGCGAAACGATGGGCCAGATACAGGTGCCCCGCGAACGGGAAGGCGTACTGGTAGCGGAACCCGCGGCCGATTTTACGGCGGTACAGGTATATTTTGACCGGCGCTACCAGAATTATCCCTTTACCTTTGTCGAAAGCCCGGTGGATTACCGGTACTATCTTGTCTGGGACGAAAGCGCCGGGACGCTGGACCTGGGCGGCATCGCCTATAACCTCCGGTATGTCGGCGATGCGCCGCCCTATCTTATGGTCCGCCTGCGGGAAGATGTGTACCAGCCGGTCAGTTCCGTGGAAATGCAGGGCGTTCAGCACCGCCGGGTGGGCATCGCCGCGGACTGGATTTCCCCCACGCTGCTGCCGGGAAGCTTCCGCTACCAGATTCCCATACGGAACAATTCGCGGATACCGGTATTTATCACGAGCGTCCGGTTCACCACGGACAGCCCCTTCATCAGCCCCGCCGAAATTGTCCAGAATGTGGGCGAGATGGAAATTGGCGAGGAGCGGCTGCTGGAATTCCGCATCGCGGTGCGCGCGCGGGCCCAGAGCGCGGAAAATCCCAGTCTGAACACACGAGCCCGCATTACCCTGGAATTCACCGAAGACACGGGCGAAGTATGGGAAGATACGCGCCTTGTTCCGGTAAATCTCAGGCAGCAGCAGTGATGCCGTAAACACGGAAAAAAACATGATACGAACCATTATTGAAATTGACGGGGAAAAGTGCGATGGCTGCGGACAGTGCGTTACCGCCTGCCATGAGGGGGCCATCGCGCTTACCGGCGGCAAGGCGCGCCTCGTGCGGGAGGATTACTGTGATGGGCTTGGAAACTGCCTCCCCTCCTGCCCCGCCGGCGCGATCCGGTTTACCGAACGGGAAGCATTACCCTGCACGCCTCCAAAAGAAGCGGCGCCGTACCGCAACGCCGCGCAAGCAGGCGCCGCCGCGCAAGCAGGCGGCGCGGCGGAATTCGGCGCGGGCGCATCCCGCCTGGGGCAATGGCCGGTGCAGATAAAGCTTGTTCCCGTAAACGCGCCGTATTTTGAAAACGCGGATATTCTTGTCGCCGCCGACTGCTCCGCATACGCGCGGGCGGATTTTCATGAACGTTTTATGCGGGATAAAATTACGCTTATTGGCTGCCCAAAACTGGATGACGGCGACTACCGGGAAAAACTCACGGCGATATTCAGAACCGGCGCCGTCAAAAGCGTAACCGTTGTCCGCATGGAAGTCCCTTGCTGCGGAGGAATTACCGCCGCCGTAAAAGGCGCGCTTGACGCCTGCGGAAAAACGATCCCCGCCCATACGGCGCTTATCTCTACCGGCGGAAAGATCCTCGCGGAAACCTGAAGGCGGCGTCGCCGCTTTCGCGGCGTCTTTTTCAACGGCACGGTTTCTGTTATCATTACCGTCATGTACAATCTACCGCTCGCATATCTCCTGTGGTTCTTTTCGGGGTTTGGCGCCCTTGGGTTCCACCGGTTTTATCTGGGAAAATTTGGCACCGGCCTCCTGTGGATGTTTACCGGCGGGCTTGGCATGATCGGTTCCGTGTACGATTTTTTGACCCTGCCCCGTCAGGTCCGCGAGGCGAACAAGCGGTTCCTGCGGCAGGGAGCGGCAAACGGCGGCGAGACGTTCCGGATGGTCCACGATGGAAGCGATTGGATTGTGCGGGACAAGGAAAGCGTGGAACGGATAACGCTCCGCCTGGCAAAGCGAAACCGGGGGATCCTTACCTCAAGCGAGTTGGCGCTTGAGGCGGGCATCAGCATAGACGAGGCGAAAAAGAATCTGGACGCGCTGGTTGACCGGGGGTTTGCGGAACTTCGGGTACGGAAATCAGGCACGCTGGTCTATACCCTGCCCGAACTGATGGATGAAGATTCCCCGCTGGAAGATTTTTAGCAAGCCGCCGCCTTAACCCGGTGAAAGTCAGGCGCGCCGCGTGAGCAGGCGACGCCGCGAAAGCAGGCGACGCCGCGTGAGCAGGCGACGCCGCGCGTTGCGCATGGTTTGGGCGGAGTTTGTCAGCGGTGGAGGGTTACCTCGGTACGGCCAAAACCGCCCAGTTCGGGGCGGGAAAAAGAATAGCCGGCCACTTCGCCGCGCCCTTTAAGATAGTCGTGGACGCCTTTTTGGAGCACGCCGTCTCCCTTGCCGTGGACCACGGCGAAACCGCCCACCCCCGCGATCACCGCCGCGTCGATCTGGCGGCGAAGGGTTTCCAGGGCCTCGTCCAGACGCATCCCCCGGAGGGACAGCTCTATCTTTACCTCCACCGGCGCGAGGTCTGCCCGCTCGATAAGGGGCCGGGGCGCGGCGGCGGTCTCCACCGGCACAAGGTCCGCTTCCGGCAGAGTAAGACGGAGGGAACCGGTTTCCACAAGCCATCCGCCCTTTTCCCGGCGTATCACGGTGCCCCGGCGGTTCCATGCGCCCGTCATAACGGTCATTCCCGGCTCGATCCGCCGTGTAGCCGCTCCCGCCTCCCGCAGGGCGTTCGCGGATACCGCGTTTGCGGACGCCGCGTTCGTGGACGCCACGTTCGCGGCTTCTTTCCCTTTCCGCCGCCCCCGGCCGGGGGGAGTTGACGCTCCGTCCGCATCCGCCTGAGAGGCCGTACCGGCGGAATGTTCAAGGCGGGCGCGTTCGGCGCGGAGGAGCGCGCTTTCTTCCGCGAGGGCCGCCTCTTCCGTCTCCACCGCCCCGGCAAGCCCCGAAAGAAATTCCTTTACCTTGAGGGTTTTTTCCCGCGTAATTTCCCCCTCCCGCACTTCCCGGACAAGGTTTTCAAGCGTTTTCCGCGCCTCTGATAGCAGCAGGCGCAATTGACCCACGCCGCCGGTTTTCAGTTCGGCCTCTTTCTGCCTGAGGCGGAGTTCCCGGAGGTCTGCCCGGCGGCGCTCCTCCCTGAGCCGCGCCGTTTCCCGGTCCGTTTCGGTATGGGCCGTTTCAAGCTCCTTCCGGCGCGTTTTAAGCTCCGCAATCAATCCCGCAAGATCCGCCTGGTTGCCCGCGAGGTAGGCCCGCGCGCCTTCGATAATACCTGCCGGAACGCCGTTCCGCGCGGCGATATCCACGGCCCGGCTCTCACCAGGAATGCCCATCACAATGCGGTATGTGGGCGAAAGCGTCCGCGCGTCAAATTCCACCGACGCGTTTTCCACGCCGGAACGGGTGTAGCCGTAGTTTTTAAGCGCGCCGTGATGGGTGGTAATCATTACCCTGCTTCCCTTTTCGGCCAGGTGATCCAGAATCGCCATGGCGATAGCGCTCCCCTCCTCCGGATCCGTGCCGGAACCAAGCTCGTCAAGAAGCACGAGCGCGTCCGGCCCGGCCTCGCCGGCAATGGCGGCAATATTCGTCATGTGGGCCGAAAAGGTCGAAAGCGACTGGCGGAGAGACTGCTCGTCGCCAATATCGGCATGGATCCCGCCGAACAGGGGGAGCGTGGTCCCCTCCCCCGCCGGAAGGGCAAGCCCCCACTGGTTCATCAGGGCGAAAAGTCCCGCTGTTTTTAGCGTTACGGTTTTTCCTCCCGTATTGGGGCCGGTGATGATCACCGCGCGGGCGGCCATCGAGAGGCTTATGGGAATCGCCTCTGCGCCGAGCAGGGGGTGCCGCGCGTCTTCAAGGATCAGCGTATCGCCCTCTTTGGCAAAGACGCCCCGGATAGACCGGGAATAGCGGGCGCGGGCGCGGAGCGTCTCAAGGCGAAGTATCCCGGCGTGGAAAACGGCAAGCGCGTCGTGAAACACGGAGACGCGGGCGGTAAGCTCCCTGATAATGCGGCGGATTTCCGCGTCGAGACGGCGTTGTTCCAGCATGACGGCGTTGTTCTTTTCCACCACGTCTTCCGGCTCAAGAAAGATCGTCCGGCCCGTAGCGGAAACTTCATGCACAATGCCCCGGACGCGCCCGCGAAAATTCGCCTTAACCGCCAAAACCACGCGCCCGTCCCGCTGGGAAGGCAAATCCGACTGGAGTATGCGCCGGGTTTCCTCCGTCCCGGTATAGCGGGCGATGAGGGCGTCCCGTTCCGCGGTAAGGCTCCGTATGCGCCGCCTGATTTCCCGGAGTTCCGGAAGGTCGCGCAGATTTCCTTCCCGGTCAAGCACGCGGAACACTTCTACGCGGACCGGGCCGCAATCGGGAAGCGCGGAGAGAATGCTTTCCATCACGCCCGTGTCATTGCCGTCCACGATTGCGCCGGCCCCTCCGCCCGCCCACGCGGCGAACCGCTCCCCGCGTTCCACAAAAACGCCGAGCGCGAAGGCTTCTTCCCGTTCAAGCGCGGCTCCCTCAACGCCAAGCGTGGAGAGGAACGGCCCGATTTCCGGGAGGTTCCCGGCGGGTTCTTCGCCGGCCGCGTTCAGCCGGTCCAGCATGCAGGCCACGAGCGCCTTGAGTTCCCGCGCGGCCCCGGCGTCCGTTTCGGGCCAGGAGGCGCGGAGCAGGGAGGCGGCCTCGGCGGAACACGCGGCATCCGCGACAGCGTTCTGAATCGCCTGAAATTCCAGCAGGGAAAGGGTTTTACCGTTCATACGATACCGCTATTATGATCGTCCCGGGGGGATTTCGGCAACCTGTCAAGGCCGGGCGGCGGACCGCCAAAGAATACGGCGGGCGTGATACATTTATGCCAAAACCCGCGCGCCCGCATCTGCCAGGCAGACAACGCCTTCGCCCGCTATTCACTTCACTAATCACTAATCCCTCACCACTCTTTTTCGGTTTTTACATTTTTTGGAAAAGCCGCTTAACACTTTTTTACGAACGATGGTAATAGACGTGTTCCAAAACCCGGTTGGTTTCGGAACACGTCCTGCGGTTTCTCAGGCTAAAGCCTTGTGAAACCGCTTTTTTAAGCGGAAGCTGTTCTGAAACTGAAGTTTCAGAACAG
>JAITGJ010000078.1 GCA_031280705.1 Spirochaetaceae bacterium | reverse complement strand
CTGTTCTGAAACTTCAGTTTCAGAACAGCTTCCGCTTAAAAAAGCGGTTTCACAAGGCTTTAGCCTGAGAAACCGCAGGACGTGTTCCGAAACCAACCGGGTTTTGGAACACGTCTATTCTTTACCAGACAAATGATTATAGCCGCTTAAAAAGGGTACAATGCGCTGTGTTTAGGATGCTGCGGTGCATTGCGCGGGGACCCGTTCGATAGACAACCGGATCCGCGGACAAGTCCGGTATATTCCGCTATTCGGCGCCGCGGATGCGGCCCCCGATCGCGGCAAGGCGGGCCGTTACCTTTTCGTAACCCCGCTCAATCTGATACACATTGCGTATTACGCTGATCCCGTCCGCGCACATGGCCGCGATCACCATCGCCATGCCGGCGCGCACATCGGGACTGTGGAGTTCCGCCGCGGCAAGACGGGCCGGGCCTGAAATAACGGCGCGGTGGGGATCGCAGAGGACGATATGCGCCCCCATGCCGATAAGTTTGTCCACAAAAAACATCCGTGATTCAAACATTTTTTCATGCACCAGTACCGTACCGGCCACCTGGGTAGCCACGACCGTAATGATGCTCGTCAGATCCGGCGGAAATCCCGGCCAGGGAGCATCGTCAATTTTTGGAATCATGCCGCCCAAATCATGATTTACCCGCATGGCCTGATCTTTCGGTACATGAATCGTGTCGCCTTCGTGTTCCCAGACAATACCCAGCTTGCCAAAGGCGATTTTCGCGGGCCGTATGTCGCGCGGCGCGATTCCTTGTATGCAGAGATCGCCCCGTGTCGCCGCGGCAAGCCCGATAAATGATCCCACTTCCATAAAATCCGCGCCGATTTCGAAAGCGCAGCCGGAAAGTTTTTTTACTCCCCGGATGCGGAGCACATTTGAGCCGGTTCCTTCTATCTTTGCGCCCATCATGTTGAGCATACGGCAGAGGTCCTGCACATGCGGCTCCCCGGCGGCATTGGTAAGTATCGTTTCACCCCGTGCCGTAACCGCCGCCATGACCGCGTTTTCCGTTGCCGTAACCGACGCCTCGTCAAGAAAAATATCTTCGCCCCGCATCCCGCGCGTGGTAAAAATATAGGCCCCGCTGACCGTAACTTCCGCGCCGAGTTCCGTAAGGGCGAGAAAATGTGTGTCAAGCCGCCTGCGCCCGATAACGTCGCCCCCCGGCGGCGGCAGCACCGCCTTTCCCGTGCGGGCAAGAAGCGGCCCCGCGAAAAGAATCGACGCCCGGATTTTTTTTGCGTATGTATCGGGGATTTCAGACGTTTTTATATCGCTCATTTGAAGGCGGAGCGTATTGGGCGCAGGATATTCGACGTTCCCGCCCAGCGCGCGGTACACCGACAGCATCACCTGCACATCTTCAATATCGGGAACATTCGCAAGCGTTACCGGTTCATCTGTAAGAAGCGCCGCGGCGATACAGGGCAGGGCTGCGTTTTTGTTTCCGCTGGCCCGGATTGTCCCGCCGACGGGGCGCCCGCCTTCGATAAGGTACTGATCCATGGTCAAAACTTTAGCGCCCTTTCCCCTCCATGGTCAACAGCGCCGGGAAAACCGCGCGGGTTTTATCGCCCTAATACGCGGACAGAATGGATAAAAGCCGGTCCCGGTTGATGGAACGCAGAAAATTGGCAAGGCGCGGGCCCTGGTCTTTCCCGATGAGCGCCTGGTACACCGCGCGGAACAGGGTTTTGCCGTCAATGCCGACGTCTTCCGCGGCTTTATAAATCGCCTCGGCGCAGGGTTTGTCCGTTTCAAAATCTCCAATCCGCGCCACCACCGTATCCCGCAGCCGCCGCACCGCCGCCGCTTCCTCCGGGGAAAGGTCCGCGCGTTCTCCGGCGGGCCGGAGGGCAAAGCGGAATTCATCGGGCGCGTAGTTCAACAGCCAGTTGAGCGCGCAAACGCTGCGCGCCGCAAGGCCCGGAACCTGTTCGGGCCGTATGTCCGCGCCGTTGTCCCGAAGCGCGGAAATGGTACGCTCAATATCATTGCCGGAAATCTGCAAAAGGTTGCACAAATGACGGAACGGCACCTGATACGGCATGATCGCGGGCGGCTGTTCCACCTGCGAAAGTTCGTAAATGCGCCGGTCCCGCAGGCAGGCGTCTTCGCTTTTTGCCGCTTCCTTTTTCCAGGCGATCCGTTCAAGGCGGTCGTAATCCTCGTAGGTTTTTATCACGTCAAGATCAAAAGAAATGGTAAATTCCGTGTTGGGCCGTGTTCCCGCGAACAGATACCGGACCACTTCCGGCGTGTAGACTTCCAGAAGATCCGCAAGGGTGATCACGTCTCCCTGTGAACTGGACATTTTTCCGCCGCGTCCCTTGACGCCGATAAAATCGTAGCGGAAACTAACCGGCGCTTCCCAGTTGTACACTTCCCGGCATACAAGGCGCGCGGTATCAAAACTGCCGCCCTGGCTGTGGTGATCCTTGCCCGCCGGTTCAAAATCGACCTTTTCGTATTCCCAGCGCATGGGCCAGTCAATACGCCAGAGCAGCTTTACGCCGCGCGCGGATCTGAGATCAACGGCGGCGCGGCGGCCGCAGGCGGCGCACTGCCAGGAGAGGGTCCATTCACCGTCCCAGCCCAGCACCTCCGTTTCGTCCCGGTTGCACGTATCGCAGAAAACACTTACCGGCCACCATGCGCCCCTGATTTTGTGATCCCCGTCACGGAACCGGTCTAGAATATTTTTCAGTTCCGCGCGGTGTTCCAGCGCCTTGCGGATGCCTTCGGCATAGGCAGACGCGCGGTATTTTTCCGCCTGGTATAGATATTCCGGGCGTATTCCTACGCGGGGAAGTACCGTTTCAACATCAACTTCATGATGCCGCGCATAACTTTCATCGCGCCCCCAGGGATCGCTCACCATCGTGATTGGAAAACGAAGGTACGCCTGCAATTTTTCCTGATTGGGCATATTGGCGGGGACTTTGCGAAATACGTCGTAATCGTCCCATGAATAAATGAAGCGTACGTTTTTCCCCATGTCCCGGAGCGAACGCGCTACCAGTTCGGTCGAAATGATTTCCCTAAAATTGCCGATGTGCACCGTTCCCGACGGGGTAATCCCCGATGCGCAGACATACTGTTCTTTCTCGCCCTTTTCCCGGACAATTTTCGCCGCGTACTCATCGGCCCAGTGGACGGCCTTCCCGTCCGTCTTCTGCCCGTTCCCGGCGCCGTCTTCCGCATGATTTTCTGCCATGGTTATTTTTTCTTCTCCTTGCGTTCTTCCATTTTTTTGAAGGCTGCGGCGAACGGATTGTACATGGTTCCGTCATCACTGCCGCCGTCCGTGCCGGAGCGAAACGGCGCGGACGCGCTCTTTCCCGCCGCGGGAAGACGCTCCTTTTTGCCGCCGCCGTGCGCGGGAAAACGCGCACCCCGCCCCGCCGCGGGTGAAGCGGCCTTTTCCGGGCCGGGGAAATTACCGGTTCCACTCCCGGTTTGCGGCGCGGAAACCGTTTCCGTTTTTTTTGTTTTCCGTGAGAGGCCGATGCGCCGCCGGTCCCGGTCAAGGCTGATAATATGGAATTCGAGCACATCGCCGGCCTTGACCAGTTCAAGCGGATCCTTCACATAGTGATCGGAAAGTTCCGATATGTGCACCAGTGCCGTTTCCTTGATGCCGAGGTCCACAAACGCGCCGAAATCGACAACGTTTTTTATTTTTCCCGTAATCGCCATGCCCTCGGAAAGATCCTCAAAAGTTACGACGCCCTTTTGCATGATGGGCCGGGGATAACCGTCGCGGGGGTCCCGGTTCGGCTTTTTGAGTTCTTCCACAATGTCAGCGATGGTGGCGTCGCCCGCACCGTATTTTTCCCGGAGCGGCCTCAGTTCCGCCTCCGGGAGATTACCCGTCGTGGTGCGTACCATTTCCCGTATTTCCCGCGCGATGGCATAGTTTTCCGGGTGCACCCAGGTATTATCCAGGGGTTCGCCGCTTTCGGGGATTTTGAGAAAACCCGCGCACTGTTCAAAACTTTTTGGCCCCATGCCGGGCACGGAGACAAGTTCCGCGCGGCTGGCTATTTTTCCCCGGCCGTCGCGGTACTGCACGATTTTTCTGGCGAGAGAACCGTTGATTCCCGACACATATTTGAGGAGTGACACGCTCGCGGTGTTGATATTGACGCCGACATTGTTTACTACCGATGACACAACTTCGTCCAGCGTATCGGAAAGTTTTTTCTGGTTCAAATCGTGCTGGTACAGCCCCACGCCGATTGCTTTGGGGTCTATTTTTACCAATTCCGCCAGGGGGTCCTGAAGCCGCCGCCCGATGGAGATTGCCCCCCGGATGGTAAGGTCAAGTTCGGGGAATTCCTCCCGCGCAATATCCCCGGCGGAATAGACAGACGCGCCGTCTTCGTCCACTACCGTGTACAGTACCTCAAGGCTGTTTTCGGCAATGACTGATGACACGATTTCCTGCACGTCCCGGGTGCCCGTGCCGTTGCCCACGGCGACAAGCTGAACATCGTACTGTTTGATGCCCTCAAGCAGGGCGCGTTTCGCCTCCAGCGCCTTGTGGTTGTAGATAACCGTACTGCCGAGGTATTTGCCCGTATCGTCAAGGAACGCGCATTTGGTGCCGGTACGGATGCCCGGATCGATGCCCAGAACGCGCGTACCCCGGATAGGCTGCTGCATGAGGAGGTTTTTCAGGTTTTGGCTGAACACGGAAATACCGTGATCGTCCGCCGTGTCGCCCTGGTCGCCCCGGATTTCCCGAATCACCGCCGGGGAGAGGAGCCGCCTCTGGCCGTCTTCCACAGCGGTTTTGTGATAGTCATTGTAGAAAACATATTTTTTCCACAACAGACAGACGGCAGTATCGCTGTCAACATCAATCGTAACGTCCAGCACGCCTTCCCGCTCACCCCGGTTTATCGCAAGGACCCGGTGGGGTTTAACGCGCGAAAGGGGTTCCGTAAAGTCCCAGTACATCTGGTACACGGATGTTTTTTTTGCTTCTTCATCGCCCTTGCCGGCCGCGCCGGAAGCCTTGACCAGAATCCTGCCGTCTTTAAGGTAGAAACTTTTTATGTCCGCACGGTTTTCCGCGTCCTGGGCGGTCTGTTCGGCGATAATATCCATCGCCCCCTGAAGCGCCTCTTCCACCGTTTCCACCGCCGGCGCTGCCGGAGCGCCGTCATTGTTGGCGGCATCAACCGCGGCGGAAGCGGCGCGCACCAATTCCGCCGCCTTTTCCCGGAGCGGCGCTTCTTCCAGTTCCTTCATCGCATCCGCAAGGGGGCCAAGGCCCTTTTCAAGCGCGGCCATACCGCGCGTTTTTTTCTTTCGTTTGTAGGGCGCGTATATGTCTTCAAGCTCCGTCAGGGTCGCCGCCTTTTGGATGTTTTCGTACAGCGCCCCGTCAAGCTTTCCCTGGGCAAAGATGCCGCGCGTAATTTCTATCCGCCTGCTTTCAAGGTTTTTTCCGGAGGAAAAAAGATGCTCCACATCGCGCACCTGCACCTCGTCAAGGCTCCCGGTGCGCTCTTTCCGGTACCGCGCGATAAAGGGTACCGTACAGCCCTCTTCCAGAAGGGCTGCCACCGCGGAGACCTGCGCCGTATCCACGGCAAGCTGTCCGGCGATGCGTTTCATCAGCGCGGGCTCGTTAATAACGAGGCTGTCAATCAGTTCCTGCGTAATTTCCATGGGGCGATTGTAGCGAAAAGGGCGGCAAAGGGGAAGCGGAGCGGCCGGGGGCCCGGCCGCGGATGTAATGCCGGCGCGGTCGTTGTTGACAAAGGAAAATTTGCCAACAGGCTGATTCATGTGCCGGGCTTTATGGGTTATTACGCGATAAAGTTCAGAGAAGCCGCACCGGGAAAAAAGATTCTGGGGATTTTCTAGTCCCCAGAGGCGGAAGAACAGAGCGGCGCCGGAATACCCGGCGCTGTTTTTCACTCGTGGCTGCGAAACGCGGACCATTATCGCTGTTTTGGCTTCAGCAGTAACCGGCTCCCCCGGTTACTGCTGCCGGGCGGAAATGTCCGCCGGGAGCGTTGCCGTAAAAACACTGCCTCCCGTGCCGGGGGCGGCGGCGCTTTCTGCGCGGATACTGCCCCCGTGGGCTTCCACAATGGCGGCGGCAATGGAAAGCCCGATGCCCGTACCGCCGGTTTCCCGGCTCCGGGACCGGTCGGCGCGGAAAAAGCGTTCAAACACATGGGGAAGGTCTTCCGCCGCAATTCCGCAGCCCGTATCGGCCACAGAGAGTTCGTGGTGTGCGCCTCCCCGGGATGCCGCCGCGTGGAGCGTTACCGTAATGTTCCCCTGTGCGGTGTATTTAACCGCATTGGAAAGCAAATTCACCAACACCTGCATAATCCGGTTATAGTCGGCGTAGACCGGCGCGGGATCGAGATTCACGGAAAGTGTTACGCCCTTTTCGCGGGCAAGCGGTACGAACTGTTCCGCGGCCCGCGCCGCAAGATGCGCAAGATCAAAACCGGTTTTTGACAGTACGATATGCTCCCGCCGGATCAGCGAAAGGACGGCAATATCATCGACGAGGCCCGAAAGGCGTACAATTTCCTCCAGGCAGCTTTCGAGCCGTTCCGGCGACAATTCCCAAATACCGTCGATCATGGCCTCGATATTTCCGCGCAGTGTGGTGAGCGGTGTACGGAGTTCGTGGGCAATGTCGGCGCTCTGCCGTTTCTGCCATTCCTCGCCGTTTCCCAGCGCTTCGGCAAGGCCGTTTACCGCGCGGGAAAGTTCGTGCAGTTCCCGCGCGGCGTGCCCCTCGGCAATGCGCGTTGAAAAATCGCCGTGTGCGATGCGGCGGGCGGCGTCGCGCGCGCGAAGCACCGGGCGGGCGATAACCGATGCAAGGCACACCGAAACGATTACGCTGAGGAGCACAAAAACCGCTCCCGATACCAGCAGAAACCGGTTTAGTGTTTTAAGAAATGCCGCTTCGTTTTCCCGGTAAAAAAAAGGGCCGTAACTCTCTATTCTAAGCGCGCCGATGTTCGTATTTCCCAGCACCAGATTGTGAAGGCGCGGCGCGAATGATCCGCCGGCGCGGTATTCATTGTTCATCCGGGCGGAAATTTCTTCGATAATAACCGCGCATTCCTCCATATCCATGTCGCGCACATCCCAGACAACGCGCCCGGCGGCATCTGCCAGGGAAACAAGATACCCCTGATGCAGATAGTGCATGCCGATAACGTCAATTCCGGCCCGGTTATAACGCGCCGTAAACGGATCGTATTGTTCTTCAAAAGAACGGATAATCTCTTCGGTCTGGAGGCGGATATTGCCGGTTATATATTCCGCAAACAGTTTTTCCGCGAACATGTTTATTACCGCGCTCAGGACAAAAACGGTTATGCAGATAAAGAAGGCATAAATAAAGGCGATATAGTTTCGCAGACGAATCATGGCGCGTCCCCAAAACGGTACCCCATGCCGTACACGGTAACAATAAAGCGCGGTTTTTTGGGATTGTCCTCCACTTTCTGCCGCAGGTTCGAAATATGCACGTCAATGGCGCGGTCAACGCCGTCAAAATCGTCATTTTTTGCCGCGTCTATTATTTCGTCACGGGAAAAAACCTTTTCGGGCCGCGATGCGAGCAGGGCCATGATGCGGTATTCACTGGGCGTAAGCACAAGCGGGCGGCCGTTTTTTGCCACCCGCCGGTTTTCCGTGTCAACAGTAATTTCTCCCCGTGTGTACACCGCCTCCCGTTTCGCGCCGCCTCCGGCGATTCCCGTGCGGCGGAGTACGGCGGCAACCCGCGCCACAATTTCGCGGGGGCCAAACGGCTTGGTTACATAGTCATCGGCGCCCAAAGAAAGTCCGTGGACAACATCCTTTTCTTCTATTTTTGCGGTTATCATGATAACGGGAACGGAAGAAATCTCCCGTATTCTTCGGCAGACTTCTTCTCCGGTCATGCCCGGAAGCATGAGATCGAGAAGCACGACGGATACCGGATGTTTCGCAAACAGGGCAAGGGCTTCTTCTCCTCCCCCGGCGCTGACAACGCGGTACCCGTACGCTTCCAGATAGGATACGAGAATCTCCCGTATTTTTTTTTCATCGTCTACCACCAGAACAGTAGTGCCGCCGGTCATGCAAAATTACTCCGCACGGGTTTTTCGCCCCTGCGGCCTCCTATCACATATTAAAAGGTTTAAGAATTTTGTCAATATGGACAGGTTTCCCGTTCTTATCGTTCATCGTGCCTGATCGCGTGAATATCAGGCAACCAGGCACGATCCAGGCTCCGGCGGTATGCGGTTTACATCCGGCTGTAGTTTTTCCACCGGCCTTTCACATCGTAGCCCGCACCGGTAATGGCCGCCTCAATATTTTTGAGCGGCGATTTCGCCGGGTCAAACGTGAAAGATACCGTGCTGCCCTTGAGAAACGGGATTACCGGGTATTTGAAGACCTCCTTTACGCGGCGGTAAACAAAGCGCAATTACCGGCGGGGAACAGGAAGAAACGGTTTAAAGACCCGCAGAGGATCAGAGACGCGTCAATAATCCCGGTGTGTCTGCAACGGTTTGATGGAGCCCGGTACCGGTTAGGAGGTTCAACGTTTGTGGCGCGGATGAAGAGCAACAGGAAATTACGCGGCAGGCAGAGTTATTTTTCAAGCGGACAAAACAACATTTGAAAGTCAAAAACTTCCGGGGTACCGGTGAGAACGCGGTATGGATACAGTTATGGACTGCGTTGATACTAACGGTACTGCTGTAGATAAAAAGGACGATAGACGGCATTATGTTACCGGCAAACCAACTGTTACCGATGATGAAGACAACGCTTTTGGGTAAAAATTCTATCGCCGGTTTGTGTGCGAATCTGTCTCTCCTCCAGAAATCCCTTCTTCTCAGCTCGTTTGGGACTGGGCGCTATGATTTTACCGGACAGCAGTGATTATTTTTATAAGTGCATCGACAGATCTCCCTAAGACAATTGATATTTTTTCAAAACTTTTAACCGTGGTTTCTCCTTATGTTACATTTTATGGAATTTATCATGAATTCTCGATAAATTTTTCAAA
>JAITGJ010000073.1 GCA_031280705.1 Spirochaetaceae bacterium | reverse complement strand
CTGTTCTGAAACTTCAGTTTCAGAACAGCTTCCGCTTAAAAAAGCGGTTTCACAAGGCTTTAGCCTGAGAAACCGCAGGACGTGTTCCGAAACCAACCGGGTTTTGGAACACGTCTATTTAGTGTCTGTCCACAAAGCCGGTTACTTTGCGGACAGACCGTGCATTTTCTTAGCCTTTAGGCTGCGAAAATGCGATTTTCAAGGCCGGCAGCGCCGTATCCCGCGGCTGCCGCAAAACAGCCGCTTTTTTACCGGAATGTCCACCGCCAGATCAGGGTAAAAGACATATCATCGATAAACAAATTTTCAAGATGATAGGGGGCCATGTTCCACCTGATGTCGAACAGGGGGGTATTAAGTTCAACCCCGATGTCCGGTTCAAGCCTGGCCTTACCGAAGGTAAAACCTCTGCCCGTCCGGGACCCCCCGGACCGGAAACCCGCCGTATCTTCGTAGCGTATGGAAACCATACCCTGCACAAACATATCGGCGCCTACATACTTACCGATATAAACAGTCGTGTTGTCAAAATAGTTACCGAATGAAACGCTTCTGTCAACGGGGGCGAGCCCCCAGGAAATCGAGGCGAAATTCCTTAAAAGGCTGGTCCGGATGGAAAACATATCCAGCCGGAGCATATCCCGGACCACCCGCTCAAGCCGCCACAGACCCAGATTGGTGAATATATCGACCGTGGTAAGGGCCGCAAGCTGCACGGCGCTGGGATCCGTTTCGCCGGAAGGGGTCAGGATGCTCTGTCCAAGAACGCCAAAAATTTCCGCCTGGGAAAGGGGCGGGTTTGATTCAAACCGGGCGGTAAAGCCCCGCAGCGGTTCGTTGTCCACGATCATGGAAATGGTAACGGGACCTTCCGCATTGCGTTCCCGGATTTCCGCGCGGGCGCTGATACGGGGATCAAAGGTAATTTCATTCTCGTCAAAGGCGAGCACCCCGTCGCGGATATAGAAATTACGGCTCAGATAGTTCAGTTCCCCGCTTTTCAGCACCACATCGCCTTTCATGCTGAACCGCCCGGAAAGGGAGTCGGCGGTTATTCTGACGCCCGTGCCCGCGGCCGCGGTGGCCCGCATAATGGGCATATTGGTATTGGGCCAGTAAAAATCGACCTTCCGCCCGCTCGTAATCCCCATGTCCACCGACCAGGGCATTGCATAGCCGGAGCGCTGCGCCCCCGCTTCCGCCGCGGCCATTTCCTCAATGGAAAGAATTATCTCCGTATCATCGCCGGTCAGATTCCCCTGAACGCGGAATTCCCGGTTCGCCATGGAAAGTGAAAGATCTCCCGATGCGCCGCCCCGGGCGATTACCCCCAGAATGTCGAAGGAAAAGGGGATGGGCGCGTCTTCCTCCGCGCGGATGTCGATACGAAATGTGTCCGGTATCCAGCGCTCAAACCGGAACCAGGCGTTCACCACGCCCGCGCCCGCGCCAACCCGTGCGTACTGGGGGCCGAACGTCATTTCGTTGCCGGTAAGTATCGCCGTAATGGGCGTGGGGCCGATTTCCGCGCCGAGGTACTGGGGCACGGTAAGGGTAACTGCCGTGGCGTATATCGCGCCGTAAAATTCCGGATCGCCCAGCGGCCCCTGAATCCGTATCCGCGCGGACGCAAGGCCGCCGGTGCAATTGATGGCGTCATTTTTCGGAATAATGGCAAAGAGGCTCCCCAGATCGAAGTACAGATTCGAGGAAGCAATATCAATATAGCCGGGCGTGATAAATCCCGTAAAAATTCCCCGGAGCGGGGACGGCCCCACAAAACGCGCGTAAAAGGAGCCGCCGTCATCAAGCGATGCGTCAAGCATCCCCTCCGGCCCGCCGTGAAGCCCAAAGTTGCCGCCGGAACGGATCAGCGTAAAATCAAACGGTTCTGCCGCCGTCAAATCGCCGTACCGGAGATTCGTGATGTCCAGGCGAAAAAAGAGGGTTTCCGCCGCCTCAGCCATATCGAACCAGGACTCCATCGCGGAAATTGAAAGACCGGCGTGAAAGGAAAGATCGAGCTGCCGCCCCAGCGCCATGCCCCGGATCGCGCCGTCTGTTTCCAGTTGACCGCGCTCCCGGCTGAAACTGACGCGCGGGATGGTCCCTTCAAGTTCCCCAAAACGCACGCGGGTATTTTCCACCACAAAACGGGTTTCGTTGAGCCGCCCCCGTCCCGAAGCCTCAAAAGCGGTCTCCGCATACCGCCCGCTTAAAGACCTGAGATTAAGGTCCACGGACCAGTCCGCGTCCCGGTTCCACGAAAAGCGGACATTCCCCGCGGCAACGGGATTCAGGCTGCCGGCGCGCACAAAGCGGCCGATCTGCATCCGCTCGCCCGCAAGGGTAATTTCAAGGCCGCCGTCCCGGTACGCGCCGCCCAGATGGTAGAATTCCCGCCCGTCCCGTCCCTGAATGGCGGCGCTCCCCGTAATAGTGTCAAACCCCTCCCAGGCGAAAAACGCTTCGCCCGTGAGGGGATTTTTGCCGTCATCAAGGACTATTTCGGTAAGCCCTCCCCCGTCCTGATCCGCCGCCCCGGCGATACGGAACAGGGTATTTTGCGAGCCGGGGGTGGGCAGGGCGGTAATCTCAAGATTTTCCATTAGCAGCCGCCAGTTGTCCCGGCCTTCATAGGAAACGGACGCGGCCAGGGAAAGCTGGGCAAATTGGCCTCCCACGGGCAGGGGCGCCGGGCCGGCGGTAATGTCCCCGGCAAACATACCGTCAGGTCCCAGAACCAGCGTACCGGCCACGTCGTAGGAACCGGCGAGCGTGATAACCCGCTTTTCCAGCACCGTCCCCTCAAAAAAATAGACCAGATCCCGGTACACGGCCTGAAACGAAAAAAACACATCATCAGGATTGGTAATGTCCATAAGGCCCATCAGCTCTACCCGTTCATCATCCCAGGCGATTTCTCCCCGCACCAATTCAAACCGGCGGTTGGTGCCGGAGACGGAGGCAAACGCGGTGATCTCCCGCCTGCCCTTCAGGACCGCGAACAGTTCCGGGATATTCCATGAAACGCGGGAAAAATCAGTGGTAAGAAAAATTTCCGTGGAAAGGACGAGACGCGCCGCCCGTGAGGTAAGCGCGGCGACGGGGCCGGGAAAGGCGATAAAGGGCCGGAGCAGTTCCGCGATTTCCCCCGCGGAAAAGGTGTTAAAACTGAAACTGGTCTGGAGTTCACGGGGTGAAGGCGTATAGGTCCCCCGAATACCGAGGGCGCCCGTCAAAGCCGCGCCGTCTTCGAAAAGCGCGCCGCCATCGTCTGATGGCGAGCCATCGTCTGATGGCGAGCCATCTGATGACGCGCTATCGTCTGATGGTACGCCATCGTTTGATGGTACGCCATCGCCTGATGGCGAAGCTGCCGGCGGCGAACCGGAAAGCGGATCGCCCCGGGCCGCGGCGTCCTCCACGGCCCCATCGTGTTCCAGCAGGGAAACCGAAAAATGAATATCGTCGGAAACCGCGGGGTTCCGCTTCCCCGTCTCCCAGGCGGGGCGGACAAGTTCTCCGGTAAAGGCCGCGAAATGCACGGCCCCCGCGCGGAGATCCTCCCCGGAAATAACCGTGGTTCCCCGGCGGCTTACAAATCCAAACCGTCCGCTCACCCCGCCGTCTCCGGTTACGCTAAAATCCCGCACCACAAGCGTTCCATCCGGCGAAAGGGGAAGATACGCAAGGGAACCGGTATAGTACAGTTCGCCCTGGGGAAAGCGCAGGTCGATCTCCCGGAACACCGCGCGTTTCGTATTGCCCGTACCCGCAACGCGCCAATCGATACGGCGGAACGGGCCCAAGGGTCCGAACCCGCCGTCCATATCCAGGCGATACACAAATCCCCCTTCGCCGTGGGTATCAAAGGACGCCTCGCCATTGATGTTCATGCCCAGATGCCGGTTGTACTGGCGAAGGGAGCCGGACAGGATGAGAAGCTGGCGGGGAGAAAAATTATCCGCCCGGAATTCTCCCGTAAGACGGTTGGCGCCATAGGTCCAGGAAAGCGAAACGGCGTAGGGAATACGGTCAGCGATTTTGCTGATGACCAGGCCGTCTCCGTGCAGGGCGATGTGAAAGTTGATCGCGCTCAGGGCGAAGCCTTCCCCCTGGACGGACGGAATGTTGAGCGTTACCGTGCCCCGTTGATCGCCGGGCCGGTAATTCCCTGAAAGACGCCCCGCGATGCCCGCGGTTATCGTTTTTCCCGGCAAATAATTGACGGCGATATTGACGAGCCATTTGCCCCGGACCGCAATCTCTTCCGAACCTATCCAGGCGTCAAAACTGAGACTCCTGAAGCCCGCGGAACTTCCCCCGTACCGGATCGAACACTCCCCCCGGCGGATGCTGATCCGCACGGGTTTTTTGATCCCCGCAAGGGAAAATTCCTGCCCGCCCCCGTTTCCCCTCAGTTTTTCCATCAGGGCGCGCAGTTCCGCGTTTTCCCCGGTTCCCAGGGTAAGCACGGGCCGTTCCAGCCGTATTGAACGGAGCGCGCCGGGAACATCGCCGGCGAGGAGCCGCCACAGGGAAAAAGAAACGCGCGCCCGGTCCAGAAAAACGAGGGGATTTTCCCGGGTATAAACGCCGCCCTGATCGCCAAAAATGGCAAGCTCCCGTACGTCAAAGTGGCCAAAAATCGAAGGCCCAAGGGAGCGGTACTCAATGTGAAAGCCCAGGAACCGTTCACCTTCCCGGATAAGATAATCGCGGAGGTCCGTCATTCCCTGGAGCAGCCGCGCCTGGAGGGGGCGCACCGCGATGGTGGTCAGCGTAACCAGCACGGAAAACACGAGAATATTAAAGGTGAGGTACAAAAACAGCCGTTTTTTCAGGCGTTTCTCCCGGCGAACGGATTCAATGGCGGCGGCCGGCCCCTCTGGCCCGCGCCCTGTTTCCGGACAGGTTAATGGTCTGTCCGCAAAGTAACCGGCTTTGTGGACAGACACTATTTAATACCTGTAGTATTAAACAACCTCCGTTGTTACGGTAACGGCCCGCGCCGCTCTTTGCGAACCGGGCCCCGCCATGATATAACAATTCCGCTGTTTTCAAAACCCATTGACATACGGCGGGGTATCATACGAAACGCGCAAAACTCATTTTTGTCCGTTTTCAGGGCGGAACGCGGGTTTGCGGGCGGGCATCAAACAGGCAGACAATCAGGCGCCGCCCGCGCTGCGGTTGTCTTATTTTCGGACGGAATCAGCCGTGCGCGGGCGGATTTTTTGAGCGGGGCCGGTTATCAGGCCGGTTCAGCATACGGCGGCGCGAAGCGGGCCGGGTCTGGCCCAGTGGAATCTCCGCAAGGATCCGGTACATCGTGAAGGGGAAGCGGCGCGGCAGACGTTCGCGGCGCGCGGGGTATCAATGTTGATAATACAGAATTTCGCCGTCCTTGAAGGCGGCGACGGCAGCGGTACCACCACCCAAATCGGCTTCCTCCGGGAACGGTGCGCCGCGCGGGGACAAAAGAGTCCGCATATTCACCTGACCTTTGAGCCGACCGGCGGCCCCGTGGGAACCATGATCCGCGCGGTCCTGCGCGGGGAGACCGGTCTCCTCCCGGAAACCTGCGCCCGGCTTTTTGCCGCCGACCGGAATGAACACCTCTACGCCAAAGGCGGCGTCGCGGAACGTTCCGGGCGGGGGGAACTGGTGGTAAGCGACCGGTACGTGCTCTCATCGCTTGTGTATCAGGGGCTCGACTGCGGAGAGGACCTTCCCTGGGCACTCAACCGCGCGTTCCCCGGTCCAGAACTGCTGCTTTTTTTCGATCTTGACCCGGCGGAAGCGATGGAACGCATCAGAAGCCGCCCCGGACGGGACCGTTATGAACGCCTCGACTTTCAGATACGGGTTCGGGAACGGTACCTGGCGCTCCTCCCCGAATTTGAGCGATCCGGCGTGCGTGTGGTCCGCATCGACGCCGCCCGGCCTCCCGGAGAAATCGCGGACGAAGTATGGAGCGCGCTTGGAACCCTGCCGATAATGAATCAATGAGACGCCCCGCGTTTTTCCGCATGCCGCGCGGCCTGGCCGCCGCGATCCTGATCGCCGCTGTTTCCCCGGCCCTGCCCTCCTACTGGGTTACCTACCGGGAACAGTACTACCGTCTCTATCACCTGCATTATATTCAAAATCCCGATGACAGCATCGAAAATATTTACTGGCTTGAAAAAGCCCTGTCCGCGGACTTTGCCAACCCGCTCAACGCGCTTTGCCTGATCGAAACTCCTGTGCAGTGGGAAAAATACCGCTACCTGTTTACCATGCATCTCTACCTTAAACTTATCGAACAGCATATTTTTCTGGGAAACAAGTACAACAAACGCAACGCCTATTTTTACAATGCCCCCTTCCGGGAGCAAAATCTCGCAAGCCTGGAAACTGCGGAAACCTGTTACCGCGCCGCCCTTTTTTACTGGGACAGCGCGCGGGAATGGGCGGAAAAAGCACGGGAGGCGCGTTTCCGCTGGATCAATCTGGGCGGCGTCCAGTACTGGGAAGATGAAGCCGCCCGCATCGAAGACGGCGGGCTTGATTACGGCAAAGTCCTCACGCGGGAACTCGCCCGCCTTCAGCAGGTCCGCGAAACCTTCGCGGCCATGGACGAAACCACCTACTAGGAAGTTATGTGCAATGGGTGCTAAAATTTATTTTAAAAAAATATTTACATAAAAAGATATTGACAAATACTTGTTTATGGGGTAATATTCAAAATATACACAATTTTAAGAGGTGAATTATGAAATTAATAGCTGATGGAAATAAATACTTTCATGTTTTGGCACGAGGGGTTATTATTGACAAAGATTACATATTAGTTGCAAAGGCAAAAAATGCCAATAATACTTTCTTACCAGGAGGCCATTTAGAATTTAATGCGAATTTAAAAAAATCGCTGGCAAGAGAAATAATGGAAGAGATGGGCATGGATTATATTATTGATGAATATATTGGCTGTGTTGAAAATCAATGGACTGAAAATAATATTGTTAATCAAGAGATAAATCATATTTTTATTGTAGACGGTATAAATAAAAGGATTGAAATAAAATCAAAAGAAAATCATTTGGAATTTTATTGGATAAAAATAGTTGATATGGGAAAAGAAAATTTACTGCCAGAATCGATAAGAAAAATAGTTGAAAGTATTTATAAAAATAATAAAATAAATTATATTTCAGAAATAATATAAAGAATAAAATATGGAGTACGCACCCGCTGCACATAACAGGACTGTATATGCTGCGCCGCCTGCGGCGGCTTGGCCTCCGTTCGCCTGGGCCGGCTGCGCCTCCCGTGGCTCACTCCGGCACATTTTGCCCGCCCTGCAAATGCTGCGCATTTGCTTATCCGGGCGGTCAAACCGTCGTATACCTAGGGCGTTATGTGCAATGCCCCCTCAATTGGTAATGTATGGAAATTAAAATAGTTCATGAAAACAAGGAAAAATATATGGATTTATTACTATTGGGTGATGAACAAGAAAATATGATTTATAAATATCTTTTCAGGGGGGAGTTATTTGCATTATATGACGGAGATTTAAAAACCGTATGCGTGGTTACAGAAGAAAATGAATCAGTTTACGAAATAAAAAATTTAGCGACTTATGAAATATATCAGGGTAAAGGTTATGGGCATTATATGGTAAAAAAAATTATAGAAAAATATAAGAATAAATGTAAAATATTATATGTTGGTACGGGAGAGGATGAAAGAACAATAAATTTTTACAAAAAATGCGGTTTTGAATATTCACATATTGTAAAGGATTTTTTTATAAATAATTATGACCATAAAATATTTGAAAATGGGAAAGAATTAAAAGATATGGTTTATTTAAAAATTGAATATCAAAAGTAAATTATGAAGAAATGATAAAATTATGTGAATAAAAATAGAGTACGGAGGCATGGCACATAACCGGTTTATTTTCGCGCCCCGGCTTTGCTGGTCCTTGGCTTTGCCGGGGACGCCGCCTACGGCGGGCTTGGCCTCCCCTCCGTGCGGCTAGGGCGGCGCTGATTAACGTGACGCTAATCAGCGCCGCCCTCTGTATTTGCTCATTTCATTACGCAAATACCACATTAAAGTAGCACCGATTTATTCTCGATTGAATAAATGGACTTGTGAAATAACCCGGTTGGTTATTTCACAAGTCTCGCAATTTCTCGCCCCGGCGCTGCGCTTTGGGGCTGCGAAATTGCATTTTTTAGCGGAAGTTGTTTAACAACTGAAGTTATTAAACAACTCTAATTAGTGCTTTCCTGGGCCGACTGCGCCCATTCCCGCCCGGAAAACGCCATGAGCCGTGCCCAAACGCCGTAAACAGCCGGATCGTTTTGTGCAAAGTCAGCGGTTAAAAAGGCCCGGTTCGCGGAGGTATTTTTCCGCGTTAAAAGGTTCCAGCACTTCGTTCATGGGATTTTTGGCAACAATATTGCTGATAATGCGCGCGGAAAGCTCCGATGAAGGCACCACTTCAAGATTGGGAATATCCTTTTCCGCCTCAATGGGACGGGGACCGTAAACCGTGTCGGAAACAACGATCCGGTTAAGCAGTTTTTCCGCCACAAGCGCGGAAAGCCGCTCCGATGCGGGCGGGGAAAACAGCGCGTGCACCGCCGCGATATTTACTTCCGCGGGACGGTGGGCGGCGAGCGCGCGCACCAGGCTTTCCACGGAACCGCCTGTATCAACCATGTCGTCCACAATCCAGAGCACTTTTCCCGCAAGCGGTTCGGCGGAAAGAATGTTTATCGACTCTATGGTGTTTGCGCGTGAATAATCCCGCTGCTTATGCGCCACCACAAGCGGCGCGCCAAACGCGTTGGCAAAGCCCCGCGCAAGTTTTTCGCCGCCCGCGTCCACCGAGCAAAACGCCCACTGTCCGCGCACCGTATTTTCCAGTGTGGCAAGATCGCGGATGTACACATCGCACAGGTACCGCTGGATCAACTGTAGCGCGGGAATGTCGTCAATTTCAGAAACTACCGGGTCCAGCATGGATTTTGATTTATCCGAATGAAGCTGATAGGTAACGATATGTCCCGCGCCGAGGCTTATCAGGGTTTTGAAGTGTACCCAGAGCCCCACGGAACTGCGGCGCACCGTCCGGTCCGAGCGGGAACTTCCCATAAACGGCTCAAAAACGATAACTTTCTCGGCCTGGGAACGCTTGAGCGCGTCAATGGCGTGATAAAGCTCGATTTTCGCCTCCGCCGCGCCGCGCCCCGCTTCGTTCCGGGCGGAGCTGGAAAAAACCACGACGTCTTTTCCCCGAATGGACGCGTTGATCACCGCTTCAATTTCTCCGTCGGCAAAGCGGGCAATTTCGAGCAGGTCTATCCCGTCGATAATTCCCGCGTCTGCCGCAAAACGGGGGTATTTCGACAGATGCTCCACCACCCGCGCCGCGTAACTTTTCATGGACGGGGTGGCAGTAACGACAAATTTTTCGGGCATGTTTTCTCCCGTTTTGATTCTACCGGGGCGCGGTATTTTTGAACAGCGGGCACAGCGGGGCGGGCCCGCCGGACCGGGCACTTGTTCCTTTTCCCCCCTTTCACTACTATCAAACGATACTTTTGCGAGGAGGCTCTTTTGTTCAGGGGATTAACACAGCGGGCGCAGCGGATTTTGACCGTGGACGCCCAGGATGAGGCCCGGCATTACAACGCCGACAGTCTCCTTCCGGAACACGCGATTGCGGCGCTGCTCAAAGACGGGAGCGGCATTGCCTGCAAGGCGCTCCAGTTTTTGCGGATAGATCTGGAGGATTTTCGCCACGCCGTAGAAAGCGCCATTCCCCGGCAGCCGGGCGCGCTGATTTTTGGCGATGTGCCGCCCGCAAAGCGTATGCGGATGATGCTGGAAAGCGCCGCGGATGAGGCCCGGAACATGGGCTGTGAGTATATCGGTACGGAACACCTGCTTTTCGCCGCCATGCGGGAACCGGATGCTCCCGTACCGGCGTATCTTTCCCAGCGCGCGGTGGACACGGATATGCTTCGTGTTGTGGTACAGACCACGTTCAACCAGGGCGATAACGCCCGTAAAGAGGAAGAATTTATCGCGGCGGAAGGCTACCAGAACTGGGTCTTCCACCCCGCCCCGGTGCGGGAAGAAGCGCGGCCCGCCTCCTATCAGAACCGGCAAAAAACAGCCCCGGCCCGCGCCGGGACCACGCCGATTCTTGACGAATTTGCGCGGGACCTTACCCTCCTTGCCCGGACGGGAAAACTTAACCCCGTGGTGGGCCGGGCGCGGGAAATAGGCCGGGCGGTGCGTATCCTCGCCCGCCGGACCAAAAACAACCCCGTACTTGTCGGCGAACCGGGGGTGGGGAAAACCGCCATTGTCGAGGGCCTTGCCCAATTGCTCGCCGGCGACGAAGCCCCGGACGCCCTCGCGGGAAAGCGCGTGGTCTCCCTCGACATGGGCTCCGTTGTGGCGGGCACCAAATACCGGGGCGAGTTTGAGGAACGAATCAAAAAAATTGTAAAAGAGATACATCAGGCCGGAAATGTCATTCTCTTTATGGATGAAATTCACATGATCATCGGGGCGGGCGGGGCCGAAGGAACCACGGACGCGGCAAATCTCCTCAAGCCGGCCCTTTCGCGGGGGGAAGTGCAGTGTATCGGCGCGACAACCCTTGCCGAATACCGGAAACATTTTGAAAAGGACGCCGCCCTTGAGCGCCGCTTTCAGGGAATCATGGTGGCGGAACCCACGCTGGATGAAACGGTGGAAATTCTTGAGGGAATCCGGGAAAAGTACGAAGAATATCACCGGGTGCGCTACACGCCCGAAGCGGTTACCGCCTCGGCAAAACTCGCGCACCGGTATATCAACGGGCGTTTTATGCCGGACAAAGCCATCGATCTGATGGACGAGGCCGGGGCCATGCGGAAACTCGAAGCCCAGACGGAGCCCCCGGAAGCGATGGAACTGGAAGCGGAAATACACGGACTGCTGCGGGAAAAGGGAGAAATCCTTACCCGCTCAGATTATGAACGGGCGGCGGAAATACGCGACCGTCTGCGTTTTCTCCAGGGCCGCCTGGCCCAGATCCGGGAAGCGTGGGAGCGCCGGAGCTTCCCCCAAACCGTGGACGCAAGCGATGTCCGGCGGGTGGCGGCGGAGGCGGCCGGCGTGCCCCTGGCCCACATGGAAGAACAGGAATCGCGGCGGCTGCTCCACATTGAAGAAGACCTGCACCGGGCGGTGATTGGGCAGGATGACGCGGTGCGCCGCGTCGCCTCATCAATACGCCGTTCACGGGCCGGCGTTTCATCGCCCAAACGCCCGCTGGGTTCTTTTATATTCCTGGGTCCCACGGGCGTGGGGAAAACCCTCCTTGCCAAACGCCTTGCCGCCTACCTCTTCGGCTCCGAAGAGAGCCTGGTCCGTATCGATATGTCGGATTATATGGAAAAACACAACGCGTCCCGCCTCACGGGATCGCCGCCGGGCTATATCGGCTACGAGGAAGGCGGGGACCTTACGGAAAAAATACGCCATAATCCCTACCGCGTGGTACTTTTTGATGAAGTCGAAAAGGCCCATCGCGATGTGTTCAATCTCCTTCTCCAGGTGCTTGAGGAGGGCGAACTCAGGGACAATCTGGGCCACACGGTGAGCTTTCGCAATACCGTGATCATCATGACCAGCAATGCCGGGGCGCGGGAAATATCGCGGGACGCCCGGCTTGGATTCGGCACGGGCGGCGGGGGCATTATGAGCCTTGAGGAAATACGGAGCGCCGCCCTTACGGAACTTAAACGGCTGTTTAATCCCGAATTTATCAACCGCGTGGATGATGTGGTGGTGTTTCACGCGCTGGACGAAAAGCAGGTTGAGGCGGTGCTGGAACTACAGATTGACGAACTTTCCCTTCGTCTCGCGGAGCAGGGGTATTTTATACACCTGTCGCACGCGGCGAAAAAGGCGCTGGTAGAAAAGGGCTGGGACCCAAAATTCGGCGCGCGGCCCATGCGCCGCGTGATCCAGAAGGAACTGGAAGATCAACTCGCGCTCCTCCTCCTGGAGCACGAGTACCCCATCGGGACGGCGTTTCATGCCGATTACCGCGGCCAGAAGATCAGCCTCCACGCCAGGCCCGTCCCGGCGCGGGAAGAAGCGGTGCCTCATCTTTAAGAGCCTGTTCAAATTGTGGATTTTTACGGTCAATAGACCGCAAAAATCCCGATTTTCGGGCTCTTTTGGAGCCTGCAAGGTAGAATTTTGGCGTTTGCAACGCCAAAATTCCAGA
>JAITGJ010000043.1 GCA_031280705.1 Spirochaetaceae bacterium | reverse complement strand
GTGGATTTTTACGGTCAATAGACCGCAAAAATCCCGATTTTCGGGCTCTTTTGGAGCCTGCAAGGTAGAATTTTGGCGTTTGCAACGCCAAAATTCCAGATTTTGAACAGGCTCTAAGCGGCGCGCCGGGCGGCCCGGGTAAGCGTCCCCGCCCGTCCGGCGCGTGTTGGCAGACCGCGGTTGGGTAATGGCCCTGCCGCGTATTTTCGGTGAATAACAGGAGCGCGTAAACGATGAAAACATTGGTTGTTTATTATTCCCATGACGGCAACAGCGCCTTTGTGGCCGAACAGATCAAGGCGGCGCTGGGCGCGGAGCTTTTGCGCCTTGAAACGGCGGACAGCAAAAAACGCGGCGGCCTTTCCAAAATGTTCTGGGGCGGCAGGATGGTCCTCACCCACACCCTGCCGGAACTCAAGCCGTACCATATCGAGCCGGAAGCCTGGGATCTCATCATTCTGGGCGCGCCGGTCTGGGCCGGTTCCCCTGCACCGCCGCTTATGAGCTTCCTTGCCAAAACGCCGCTCAGGGACAAGCGTGTGGCGTTTTTCCTCTGCCACGCCGGTGGACGCGGCCAGGCGGCAGAAAAACTCAAACAAGAACTTGCCGGAAACACCATCGTGGGGGACATTGATTTTGTCAACCCAAACGGGGACGGCGGAAGCCGGACGGTAACGGACCGCATCACCGGGTGGGTACGCCAGCTTGGTTAGGCTGCTATACCAGGATGCCCGGCACGAGAACCGCCACAGGTGGCCGGACCGGGTTTGAACGCAAAGGCCGCGAGTGGTGCGGGATGCGGGCAGCGGATCGTCTTCGTTTTCTCCATCTTCCGGTAAAATTCCCGCTGTTCATTCACGGACCGGTGCGGTACACTCACCGGTATGAAACGTGTGAAGAACGCCCTCATGGTAGTTACCGGCGGCGCGTCGGGCATGGGGAGGCTTGTCAGCCTGGACTTTGCCCGCCGGGGCAGCCGGGTGATCCTGTGGGATATTTCCGGTGCGGCGCTTAAAAAAATGGAACTGGACGCGGAAGCGGAAGGCATCTTTATCAAGGGAATGGTCTGCGATGTTTCCGACCGCGAGGCGGTATACCGGCGGGCGGAACAGGTAACGGCGGAATACGGAACCCCGGATATTTTGATAAATAACGCGGGCGTCGTGTCCGGCCAGCCGCTTCTTGAATCAAGCGATGAAAAAATCATCCGCTCCATCAATGTAAACACCCTTGCGCTGTTCTGGACCACGCGGGCCTTTTTGCCCGGCATGATAAAACGGGATTCCGGCCACATCGTAACGGTGTCCTCGGCGGCGGGCCTTACCGGTGTCGCGGGGCTTGCGGATTATTCCGCCAGCAAATTCGGCGCGTTTGGCTTTCATGAATCGGTGCGCATGGAACTGCGTACTATGAAAAGCCGCATTAAAACCACCATCGTTTGTCCGTATTTTATTGATACAGGAATGTTCTTGGGCGTAAAAACCCGGTTTCCCCTGCTCCTTCCCGTTATAAAAAGCGAAGACGCCGCGAACGCCATTGTGCGCGGCATACAGCGGAACGCAAGCCGGGTGATCCTGCCGCGTTTTGTCAAAATGATTTTTTTTCTCAGAATGCTGCCCGTGGCGGTGTTCGACGCCGCGATGGATCTGATGGGCATTAATCACGCGATGGATCATTTTACCGGGCGCCCGCGCCCCGGGGCCATTCACGGTGAGACGGCTTTTTTGCGGAAGGCCGAATGACCGTTCCCTCCGCCGCGCCCGACGCGCCGCTCGCGGAAAAAATTGCCGCGGCGCGGGTGGTGCAGTGCGCCTGGGCCGCGCTTCCGTTTTCTGACCGCGCCGGGTATCTGCAAAAATCGTTCCGGTATCTGGCCGCCCACATTGATGAAACGGCCGCGGCGATATGCCGGGAAAACGGTAAACTCCCCCTGGACGCCTTGATTGCGGAAGTGATTCCCGCGCTTATGGGCATTGATTATTATCTCCGCGCGGGAAAGCGGTTTTGCAAAAGCCGTCCGGTATCCGGCGGGAATCCGCTCATGTTTAACAAAAAAAGCCGCCTTGTGTACCAGCCGTGGGGCATTATCGGGATCATTTCTCCCTGGAACTATCCGTTTGCCATTCCGTTTTCCGAAGTGGTGATGGCCCTTCTCGCGGGAAACGCGGTGTTCCTCAAAATTGCCTCCGTTACGCCGGGCGTGGGGCGGGCGCTGGAAGCGGTTTTTGCCGCGGCGGAACTGCCCCGGGGCCTTTTCAACCTGATAGAACTCCCCGGCGCACAGGCGGGACCGGCCTTTATTTCGCTTGGAGTGGACAAGCTGTTTTTTACCGGCTCCACGGCCACCGGGCAGGAACTGATGGCCCTTGCCGCGCCGCGCCTCGTTCCGCTCGTGCTGGAACTTGGCGGCGCCGATGCGGCCATTGTCTGCGCCGATGCGGATATTGAACGCGCCGCGCGGGGGATCCTCTGGGCGGCATTTTCCAACGCCGGTCAAAGCTGCGGCGGCGTCCAGCGCATTTTGGTAAACCGGAAAATATACGCTCCGTTTCTGGAAACGATCACGGCGCTGGTCAAATCGCTCAGGCCCGGCCATGACCTTGGCCCCATGACCACGCTCCGCCAGAAAGAAACCGTCGAGCGGCAGGCCGCCGCGTGTCTCGCTTCCGGCGCGGAGATTGCCGCGCAAAGCCCCCGCGCGGAGCTTGGGGACCCGCGCTTTTTTCCCGCGACGCTTCTGGTGAACGTTACGCCGGAAATGCCCATTATGACGGAAGAAGTGTTCGGGCCGGTTGCCGCCGTCATTCCCGTGGACAACGACAGCGACGCGCTCCGCGCCGCCAACGCGTCTCCGTACAGCCTGACCGGATCGATCTGGTCCCGGAGCCTGGACCGTGCGCGGCGTCTCGCCCCGGCCCTCAACGCCGGTTCGGTGATGATAAACGACCACCTCATGTCCCACGGCCTCGCGGAAACCCCCTGGGGCGGCTTTGGCCGCTCCGGGCTTGGAAAAACCCACGGCGAAGCGGGCTTCCGGGAAATGCAAAAGCTCAAAGTGGTGATAGACGATACCCTTCCCGGCGCGCGGGGAAACCCCTGGTGGTACCCCTACACGGAACACGTTGAGCGGGGAATGCGCGCCATTGCGGAACTTTCCCGCGGCGCGGGTTTTCCGCGCCGCCTCACCGCGTTTTTTGCCGCGGCCCGCTTCTTCCTTCGCTATTGGGAAAAACGGGACGGGCGCGGTACGTGAATGCTTTCCGCGCCTCATCATGCCCGCGCCGCCGGTAGCAACTTCCGCCCTCCTGCGGTATAGTGGACCTGTTCAGAAAACCTGGCGGCAGGGCCGCGGCAGCCGCGCCGCCCCCGGCTTTCGAACAGGGTCAGTCAGATCCGGGAGAAAACCATGCACAGACTGAACAGAAGTATCGAAACGCTTGTCGATTCCTACCGTATACAGGGACTGGTGAACCCGGCGGGCGGGGACAGCCTTCCCAGCCAGTCCGCCATCAGAACGATCCTCCTTGGCCTCAACGAACTTTTGTTTCCCGGATTCCGGGAGAACAGCGTGCTGGATCACGACAACCTCCAGCTTATCACCGCGGAACGGGTAAACCGCCTTGCGCGGGAACTGGTGCGGGAAGTAGAAAAAAGTATCGGGTTTTCCATGCGGCAGGGCGGCCTGTCCTGCGGCGGCAAAACCTGCCATGCCGCGGCGGAACTGCTTGTGGAGGAATTCTTTGAAACCCTGCCGGAAATCCGCACCACCCTGTCGCTCGACATGGAGGCCGCGTTCCGGGGCGATCCCGCCGCAAAAAGCGCGGAAGAAGTGATCCTTTCGTATCCCGGCTTTGAGGCCGTGGTGTTTCACCGGCTGGCCCACTTTTTCTGGAAACGGGAAGTGCCCCTCATCCCGCGCATGATGAGTGAATTCTGCCACAGCCGCACGGGCATCGACATACACCCCGGCGCGGATATCGGCGCGTCGTTTTTTATCGATCACGGTACGGGCATGGTTATCGGTGAAACCACGGTTATCGGGCAAAATGTCAAGCTCTATCAGGGCGTTACGCTGGGGGCCCTTTCGGTGCGGAAAGAACAGGCGGACCGCAAACGGCACCCCACCATCCAGGATGACGTAACCATTTATGCCGGCGCGACCATTCTGGGCGGCGAAACCGTCATTGGCTGCGGCAGTACCATCGGCGGTAATGTGTGGATCACCGAATCGGTGCCGCCCAACACCACGGTTTATGTACGCGCCGGCGATCAGGTTGTCCATATCCGGCGGCAGGAAAAACCGCAGAGGCCGCGCGGCTCCGTATCGCAGGCCGGAAAAAGGCGTCTGTAAACGCGGGAATTACATGGGGAATTGAGAGTTGAGAATGGAGAGAGGAACATCCGCGCAATGCGTGGTTTAATCAGTGTGCCCTGGGATAATGGTAATGAGTGATGAAAAAAAAGCCGCCTTTGTAGCGGTGGTGGGGCGGCCCTCGGCGGGTAAATCCACTTTGGTAAACAGTCTTTGCGGCGCAAAAGTCGCCATTACCAGCCCCGTACCCCAAACCACCCGGAACAGTATCCGGGGCATCGTGAACCGGGAAGCGGGCCAGCTTGTCTTTGTGGACACCCCCGGCCAGCATCTTTCGGAACGTAAACTCAACAAAAAACTGATGGATGTGGCGGGCAGGGCCCAGGAAGAAGCCGACCTCGTGCTCTACGTCCTCGACGCCGCCCGCGCCGCCGGCGTTGAGGAAAGCGCCATCGCGTCCCGCCTTGCGCCGTTCCAGGACCGCCTGGTCGCGGCGATCAACAAAATTGACAAAAAGGGCGCGGACACGGATGCTACGCGGAACTTTCTCCAGGAACAATTTCCCGGCCTGGACGCCGCGCGGATCATTCCGGTATCCGCGCTTAAAAAAGAGGGCGTGCCCGCGCTGCTTACGCGCCTTTTCGCCCTTGCCGCGCCGGGGACGCCTTTTTACCCGGCGGAGTATTATACCGATCAGGACCTTCCCTTCCGCGTTGCCGAAATCATCCGGGAAAAAGCCATTAACCGCCTGCGGGAAGAACTCCCCCACGCCCTGTATGTGGAAGCCGCCGACACGGAACTCCGGGAAAACGGAACGCTCCTGTGGGTCCGGGCTTTTATTGTGGTGGAACGGGAAAGTCAAAAAGGCATGGTGGTGGGAAAAGACGGCGCCCTGATCCGCGCCATCAGGAACGCGGCCCTTGCCGAACTGAAACGTATTTTTGACTGGAACATATACCTGGACCTCCGGGTAAAAACGTCAAAAGACTGGCGCCACGATGACCATACCCTGAAGCGGCTCATCGACCGTTAGCCGTCCGCCGTGCTCGCGGGACCACGGGCGGTATTGTGTCCGGCACGGCGCACAAAAAACGCCGTTTTCCCGGAAAAAGTGAAAAAAACTTGCCGCCAGAAAAATAAACTGTTAGAGTATAATTGGACATACCATGAAAACACTGCGATGGGCTATGGCGCTGATCAGCGCGGATGCATCTTTTCATCCTGCTTCTCGTTTCCCAATATAAGCCCGAAAAGCCGGTTTACTTCCGCGGCGAAAACCGGCTATTTGCTGCTTGACGTACACATAACAGGTAATCCGTCCGGGCTGGCTTTTAGAATTACGCAGACGGGCCGGTTTCTGGGGGGCGTTGCCGATTGGTACGGCCTCAAGAGCGGCAGTAATATCATCTTTGTAAAAGCCCCCGAAGGAATCTATACGCTTAACAAGATTCTGGACCGCTCACCAAAACGGGTGTTTACCGATTTCGCGCTGGAGGAATTTCCGGTAACGGTAGAAAACGGCATGATTACCTATGCCGGGCGGCTGCTTGTCGATATTTCTGAAACGGTGAATGTACATCGCAGCAGAATTGCTGTTGTCCGGTATTCCGGGCTTGACGCTTACGATGACGCCGCCGAATATGTGCGGACCGTTTACCGGGAACTGCCCGGTACGATTCCTGTGCTGAACGGATGCCCGGGCCTTCCGGAGGGCCGGTATTATACGCCAACGATTGTATGGGGCCGGTAAATGCACAGAAAATGTATTGTTTTTATATGCGCGATCCTTCTGCCGGTCCGGGCGTCCGCGCTGGATTTTGTGGTGCAGTATTATGCGCCCACGCTTTTCGGCATAGCCTCCGGGACGGCGGCGTCCCTTGACCTGTTTGAGAATCAGGAAAGCGATTCCCGGTTTCTGCTGCCCGTTGAAAGCAAATTGCTCGCGCTGCGCTTCGGCGCTTTCGCGTTCAGTTTCAACACAATCGTAAGCGTCTATAGTGAAGACCGGGCCTTCGGTTCGCTCAATCTGTCTGTGGGAGCGGGCCTGTACCTGAACAGGCGGGAAACGTCTCCGCTCAGGGGCTGGTACATCGCCTTGTATCCGCTCTATGAATTGCCGGTTATTGCCCCGGGAAAACAGCCGTTCTGGGATTGGCGAGCCGCTTTGGACCTGGGATTTTCAGCGGATGTATTCGGGCCGTTGTATATAAGCTTTTTCACCCGGATTTTCGCGGCATTACGCGGCGCTGAATGGACCTTCCTGCCCGACGCCGGTATCGCCGTGGGGCTGCACTTCCGGTAACGCACAAGACGCCGGGCGCTCCGCCGGAAATAGCGTCCGGCCCAAACCGCGCAAGGTTTTTTCCCTGGCGTCTTTAGAGCCTGTTCAAAATCTGGAATTGTGGCGTTGCAAACGCCACAATTCTACCTTGCAGGCTCCAAAAGAGCCCGAAAATCGGGATTTTTGCGATCAATAGATCGCAAAAATCCACAATTTGAACAGGCTCTTAATCCTCGCGTGCGGCCCTGCCGCGGATGCGTGCATTTTCCGGCTGTGCCGCAAAATGCCAAGCCCAAAACCCAGAGGGTTTTGGGCGCTTGACTTTTTTTACGAACGCCGGTAGAATACTACCTTATGAAAAAGAACGAGAGAAACATGGCCCCGGCACATGATTTTTCCTTCTGTCTGTGGGCTAGAGTCCCCCCCCCCCCCAGAATAAATATTGTCTGACCGCCGCCGGCGGCCGCCGGCAAAAACCCCTCCCGCCGCTCTCCATATATGCCGGGGACCTTGTTCCGGCCGGGCGGGACGGCATAACGGCGGTCCCGTTCCGCTTTAGAAACGCCCTGTTATTCTCCACTAACGCGGCATTCCTTGTCAGGAATGATCTGTTTCTGAAAGGAAATAGTCCGTTTCTTGTCAAAAACAATCCATTGCTGAAAGAAAATAGTCCGTTTCTGGTCAAGAATGTTTCATTGCTGACCGGAAATGCTCCGTTTCCTGTCAGGAATATTTTATTTCTATTCAAGCACAAACCATTTCTGACAAAAACCGGCCCGTTTCGATTCAGAAACAGGCCGGTTCTGTTCAGGAATGGCGCGGAAAAAAGCACGGCGGGAACCGTGTAAAGGAGAGACACAATGGGATATGACAATTGGCTTCCCGGCAGGCGGGACGATCAGCTTCACATGGCAAAAAACTGGAGTTCGGTGCTGGCCAGTAAGGGGGCGGACTGGAATGTGCCCGCTGCGGAAATGACAGAGCTGGCCACGCTCACCGCCGCGGCGGAGGCCACGCTCAACGCGGCAAAGTCGAGCGAGCGTACCCAGATTATCACCGCCCAGTGCCGGGAAGCCTTCGACATATTGGTAGCAAAAATGCGGTTTATCAAACGGCGGTGGTTCCTCCAGCCGCCGCTTACGGACGCGGAACTGGTTTCACTGCTGCTTTCCCCGCAGGACAGCACAAAAACCGATATTCCCGCGCCGCGCCTTGAGGCCGAAGGGGATGTGCGCTTCCCGGACTACGGCATTATCGAGGTGGTAAACATCCGGGCGCGGGGAGACATGGGCGCGGAAGACCGGCGCGCGTACCGGGGCGCGCGGATTTACTACGGCCTTACCGGAAACCCCACGCCCCTTGACCTGTTCCGCCTGACCGAAGCGCCTGTCGCCGGTTACCAACTGCCGCACTCAACCTGGACCCAGCGGAGGAACCACCGGTTTGAGTTTCAGGGAGAAAGCGGGAACCGTATCTATATCTGTCTCTGCTTTGAAAACGGGAAAGGCGTCGCCGGTCCCTGGGGTCCCATCCTCACCGCGATCATTCCGTGAGGACAAGGATGCATGAATTTTTTATTATGGGGAGTTGTAACATGAAAAAGGGATTTTTTGCTGTTCTGATGATTTTTCTGTCGTTTTCCGCTTTTGCCCAGAACTGGTCAATTGGCGGAGAATTGTATGCCGATTACTACAAATGGAACAACAGTCTAACATCCGGTGGTTCAAATGAATTTTATGTGGGCATATCCATTGCCCGGTACTTTTCCGAAAGAACATCATTCGGCATCAATGGCGCGGTTGCCTTTTTGGACAAAGGGAGCATACTGTCTGCCGGAATATTTTTCCAGTATGATTTTCTCAAATATCAATGGTTCTCTTTTGGCCTGGCCGGATCATTTCTGTATTCCCGGTTTAATGACAGCTATGCGTGGAATGATGACTATAACGCCATAGATGCAGACAGGATTTCCGTAAACGGCGCGGCACGGTTTGCCATTACGCCGAACAGGAATGTTGAATTGTACATGAACATTCTTGAGCTCAGTTTCCGGCATGACTGGCTTATACTGCCTGATTATAACCTGAAATGTACCACGGACCAGTTTGTCATTTCGTATCCGCTTAACACCGTATCCCTGGGAATAAAATTCAAAATATAGCGGCGGAGGTTCCGCGCACAGGAACCGTGCGCGGAACTACGGAGCGGGTTTTGCAGCCCGGAAGGAGAAATACATTATGTTAGACCATAAAAAGGCAATGAACCTGTGGGAACAGACCTATGGCAAGGTAGCAGAGGCTCGTGATGCTAGGGGCCGCCTTATGTATAAAGCGGCCTATGGGCAAAAAGGATCGAAATATGGGTGGGATGTTCACCATAAACGTCCGAAAAAGCAAGGCGGCACGGATACTTTTGATAATCTTGAGATTGTTCATATGAGAACTCATGATGAATTGCATAATAGATAGCAGGAGATTAATGCGGAAAAAAGCTTCTATACATGGTCTGTGTATGGGGAACAAGTATTTTATCCTGTTTAAGGTTTTGAGTATTAGCATTGTTCTGAAACTTCGCCAAGTTGGTGAAGTTTCAGAACAACTTCCGCGTATATATTTATTGGAGGAGTTGTTATGACCAGTGGAGATTTTTGGGAGGAACAGTTTAAGGACAGGATTGAAGCACATGATTTTGCCGGACGGCTCATCCGTAAAAATGAATATGGAAAACAGTCGGAATGTGGATGGACATTGGACCATATATTGCCATTGGCTATGAATGGGCCTGATACATGGGACAATATTCAAATAACCCATTGGGAAACCAATGAGAAAAAAGCCGGCAAAAATACTTTTGAGGCAAACGGGAAAAGGTTTCAGGTAAAACGGATTGAAAATTTGTTTGATGAGGATAAAATGGCAACTTATCCCTATAAAAGATGCCATAAACAGTACTGTGTTGTGCTCATAGAGTAAAGGAGAGATAAATGGCCATGTTGCAAAAGGGTTTTTGCGGGTTTATCATTGCCGTAAGTATATTGATTTCATCTTGCGAAACACTCAAGGAGGGTTTTTCTTCTTTGGGTAATTCATTGTCCAGTCTTGTCAATAACGATAACGATGATTCTGAATCAACAGAATCATCTGGCAATAGGTCTGAACCGGAACAGGTAATGGCAATAAAGGCTAAATGGCAGGAATACAAACCAAGAATAACAACAAGAATCTTTCTCGAACAGCCAAATATCGGAAGCCCATACCGGGCCGGAAGGTTAACGCCTGAATTTTTACAAAATGGCTTAAATACGGTTAATTTTATCCGATATTTGGCTGGCCTGTCTGAAAACACGATAATGACCGATGAATTAAATGACATAGGACAGCATGGGGCGGTGCTTTTGGCAAAGGTTGGACATTTGACGCATACTCCCTCGAAACCCGCCGATATGGATCAAGCCTTTTACCGAATAGGTTATCAGAGCACAACATCGGCGAATATTCATCAAAGCATGGGAACAACCATGAATCTTTCCGAGGCTGTAAAAGGCTGGTGTGATGATTCAGACGAAAGTAATATTGACCGATTGGGGCATCGCCGGTGGATATTAAATCCAGCATTAGGGAAAATTGGTTTTGGCTATGCTTCGACTGGAAGCGGCCAGTCGATAAATTCTTTTGCGGCTATTCAGGTTTTTGATAAAAGCAATACATCCGGGCCAAACCCTGATTATGTATTGTGGCCGAATCAAGGTTATTTTCCAAGTAGTTTTTTTGAGACAACACAAGCATGGAGCGTCAGCCTCAATCCGGATATATTTAATTTGAGCAGATGCAATCCAACGGTAAAGTTGACGTGTATAAATGACGGCAAGGAGTGGGTTTTTACCGGCAGAGATAAAAATAAAACCGGTAAATATTTTAATATCGAAAGAACCGGTTTTGGGATGCCGTATTGCATTATATTCAGGCCGGATGGAATGCCGGTATTCTTGCGCGGAAAAAAATTTAAAGTGGAAATTGGAGGACTTGTAGATAAAGCGGGACAAGCGCAACAACTGGTCTATGAAGTTGAATTTTTTTCGCTTTAATCTCTGGAGGTTTAATGAAAATAACGGTTGAACTGCCGGACGATATCAGCGTCCTGTTCCCTGAAGCCAAAAAACTGGCGGCGGAACACGGCGTCGTGATCGACGGGGACACGCGGGAAGGAAGTTTTACCATAAAGGGCTTCAGGGCCGCCTATACCGTTTCCGGCAGAACGGTAACGGCATTTGCCGGTAAAGTTCCCCCGTTCCTGACGGAAAAGAAAATCCGGGAAGAAATTGAAAAATATTTCAAGGGCAAAAGGTAACGTATGGGAAGCTATACCAGCGACGCGCGATTTTGGTTCAATGTTTTGGATATGGCATTAAAGTTTCCCGGCGCAAAAATTGACCGGGAAATGTTTTTGCAGAAAACATACGAAAAGTATTGCGATCAGGCAACGGTAGATAACATACTCAGGGTTGGCGCGCATGAGGCCGGCATCGAGCTCACCCTGATGGAACGAATGGCGGGAGACACCATCAAGCAGCATACGGGTATAGCCGCCGGTACATCATTTGTTGCCGGCATACCCGGTGGACTTGTCATGGCGGCAACTATCCCGGCGGATGTAGCTCAATTTTATTATCACGTCTTGGTTGCGGCACAAAAACTGGCGTATATATTTGGGCTAAAAAGCATTGACGATACCGGCAATAACTTCAGGGAAGTATTGACCGTATTTATCGGGGTTATGGCAGGCGTTGGAGAAGCGGAACATACGCTTAACGAAGTGATTGACAGCCAATTTAACAAAACCCTTGCCCACATAACCCTCGGCAAGATACTGGACAAAACCGTGGCGCGCATAGCGGCAGTTATTGGCGTACAGCTCACAAAAAAAAGCGCGGGCAGAATAATCGCAAGAATCGTGCCGTTTGTGTCAGGCATTGTTTCAGGCGGGATGACGCTGTTTTCCTATGTGCCCATGTGCAACAGATTAAAACATAAACTGTATGATTCCATAGAAATAAAGAAGAATAACGGAACCATACGTCCATTATAGGAGGGAGGGCGCAGGTATATGAAAAAGATGATTGTGTTTTTTATGCTGGCAGTCATGGTTATGGGCTGTATGTCTTCGGGAGCGCCGCGCGAACCGGCCGGCGGGAAAGGGCCGGAGACCGCCGGAACTTCTGCGCCCGCGCCGGCCCGCGGGAACAGCCCGGATCAGGACCGGACTGTTCCCGGAACATCCCCGCGGAACAGCGGCGGAGAGGCCAAGACCGCCCGCCCGGCAGCCGTGCGGACTGCGCCAACACAGACAGATGCGGAACTGGTTGCCGCGGCCATCCGGCAGGGCAACTGCGCTTTTTTGTACGCCTATACCCAACGGGAAGGCGCGGAACGGCCGCTGGTAACGCAGGCGAATAACGCCATAAGAATGTACTCCGGGGCTGACGGCGGAACGGGAAGATACCGGACAAACCGAATGGAAGCCCGCGTCCGGCGCGTCCCGGCGGCGCTCATGGAACAGGTGTTTGTGGATCCCGCCGCGGCGCTGCCGGGCGTTGTCGCGTCCCTGACCGGCGGCATGACGGATTCGTTTCTGAAAGTAAAAACCCTCCACGACTGGATTTGCGATAATATCGCCTATGATACCGCCATGTACTTTTCGGGCCGGGTATCCGCACAGGATTATATCTCCGTGTTGAAAAAGAAAAAAGCCGTGTGCTCCGGCTATACCAATGTGATGAATCAAATGTGCAGTCTTGCAGGCATTGAATCAATCGGCATAAACGGTTATTCAAAGGGGTTTGGCTATACCGGGAGTATCGGAAACAATCCGGATCATGCATGGAACGCCGTGCATATCGGCAATAAATGGCATCTTGTAGATGTAACATGGGATGCGGGACCGGTAGAACGGCGAACGTTCATTAAACGATACTCTACCGCATGGCTTTTTCTTGACTCTCGTCCGTTTCTCTATTCGCACCTGCCCGCAGATGATGCATATCAGTATTATGCCCCGGTTTTGACGCCCGCCGATTTTATGCGGGAAGCCTATATTCCGGGCGCATTCTTCCGGTATGGACTTGCGCTCAAGGCGGAAGATCCGGAATACAACAATCTTATAGACGGTGGATTTACTTTTGATCTGGTTATGCGCAGCGGAAATGTTTTATTGTCAAGTGAGCTCCGGACACCGGGGCAGCAGGAGGTGGAAGGCGCGTCATGGACGGAACGAAAGGGAACAGCGGTTACGTTCGATTTTGATGTGCCTGACGCCGGTGAATACCGGGGGCATATTTTTGCCCGGTTTACCAATGCGGAAACTCCCGTGGAAAGGATTGACATCGGCACGTTTGAAAGGGATTGGCTCCCGCGGGCCGAAGCGCTTTTTAATACGGAAAATCCCGGAAACCGGAAAATCAGCGCGGGGGAACTTGAATATTTCAGGAATTCCTATTACAAAGTCGCGGACAACGGCTGTTATTATTTTCTGGAAGATCAGTTTGATGCTGCCCGCAATACTGCCGTGATGAAAATTCACCGGCTGCTTGACCTGCCCACGGATATGCTGGAGAATGTTCTTGATTTTAACATCAGGGCGGCGCCGGGATACCGGGGATTTGGCCGCGGCATAGTGAAATATCCGGCCGCATTTTCGGCTTACGGCAATGCTGCCAATACACAACTGCTGTCCCCCGTCAAGGGCGTCCTGACAAGCGGTGAAACCGAGCGGTTTGTTGTTTCCTCAAGGGACTTTACCCGGGTTGCGATAATTATCAACGGTGAATTTACTCCGCTTGAGAAAAACAGCCGTACCGGTAATTTTGAAGCGGATTTTGAAATACCGGCGGGCATAACGGAGCTGGCGGTGTACGGCTCAAAAGACGGGCGGCAATATACCGGGCTGCTGCGGTACCGGGTGGTTCAATAGCCGCGCGGGAAATGCGGAGGCGGCATTCCGGCGTGTGGTATATGCGGAGGTAAAGCAATGGGGGAAGAGGTTCTGCCGGTAAGCCAAAGACCGGCAAATAACCGGTGGGAGGGATTGTGTTGAAAAAAGTAATGCGAAGCGGTATTTTACTGGCGGCAGTAAATGTGCTTCTTTTTTCCTGTGAGACATTCACGGGAGCCCTGGCGTCAATTTCAACGTCGTTATCAAATCTTTCTGCGTCCGATGCCGGTACCGCCGGCAGTTCAGACCCCGGCCGGAGGGCCGATCCTGACGCGGCCCATTGGGATATAGACGCGCTGGATACGGCACGAGACGCGGAATATCTTACCGGCCTTGAAAAAGACGTTGTTCTTGAAATGAACAAGGCAAGAAGCAGCCCAAAAAAATACGCGGAATTATACATTCAGCCCCGTTTACGGTATTACAGCGGAAACAATTATTCCGAACCGGGACAAATTACCATCGTAACCCGCGAGGGGAAAAAGGCCGTGGAAGACTGCGCTGCCGCACTGTCAAGAATGCAGTCCTCCCCGTTATTGACGCCTGAATTGGGTCTGTCCCGGGGAGCAAAAGACCACACTGCCGACCAGGGCAAAACCGGGCAGACCGGACATAACGGCAGTGACAGAAGCACGCCGTTTACGCGCATTGAACGGTATGGCGGCGGGTATAACCGGGCCGGTGAAAATCTTGCCTATGGTTCACGCACGGGACGGGATATCGTGGTGGATTTGCTTGTTGATGACGGCGTTCCTTCACGGGGGCACCGGGCGAATATCATGGACCGGCGTTTTACGCAGACCGGGGTTTCCTGCGGGACACACCCGCAGTTCAGAACCATGTGCGCCATTACCTATGCAAACGGGTATGTAAACAAATAACTGGAGGAAACAAATGAAAGTATGGATCGCGCTGTTTTTTTCAATGCTGCTGGTGGGCGGCTGTACTTCGGTGCCTGTTCCGGCGCCGGAACGCAACACGCTCCTGGCCGGTAAATTACTGGTTAACTGGAATACGGACGGCGTCATGAGCGGCGGAAACGGGAAGATAAAATATGGCATCAGAATGTACCTTCAAAACAATCAGACCGGCAAAACAACTATTGTTTACACGCAGCAAAACGGCTGGATTCTTACCAACAAACTGTCCGGCGGCAGTTACACCATACAAAAGCTCTACATTGAGCGGGAACAGGCCAGGACCATCTATCAAATGACCCTGCAAGGTCCTTTCAATATTACCCTGGAAGAAGGGGTGGTCAACAATATGGGAGCGGTACAAATCGACGTAGGCAGCAAGGGGTATTTCTACCGGCTGGTTGATTATGATGTGGTACAATTTGATTTCCAGAATGAGTTTCCCGGTTCTGAGTGGAATTCCCATGAATGGAAAAATAATCCTGTATTTAACAGATAAACAATAGAGTTGTTTAATAACTTCAGTTGTTAAACAACTTCCGCTAATGATACCGGCCAGGGCATCCGGCGGGCGCGCCCGGAAACTTCGCCGGAGACACCCGCCCGCAGCGGTTGGCGATACTTCGCGCTTCCTCCGCTTTTTAATAACATTGCCGCTTGCAGACCGTACCGGCGTCCGGTATGATAAACCAATAAAGCCTCCGGAATCCGCCTGCGTGCCGCGGCGGTTTTCGGGCATATCCATTTTTCATCTGGAGGATGTTTCATGAAAAAAGTTATCCCTGTCTTTGCCGCCGTACTGCTGTGCGGCGCGTTTGCCGCCTGTGCGTCAAAACCCGCGGCCATTGACGCCGCCCACAACGCGCAGAACAGCCTTAACTGGGCCGGAGTTTATACCGGCATCATTCCGGCGGCTGACGGGCCGGGCATCAATGTGGCAATAACCCTGCACACCGATGCAACCTGCGAAGTGCAGTACCAGTTTATTGACCGGGAAAACAGTAATTATGTTTATACCGGAACGTTTACCTGGGACCAGGCAGGAAACACGATCATGCTTGATATAGAAGATGTCCCGCCGTATTACCGCCTTGGTGAGAACACCCTGACCCAGCTCGATATGGCAGGAAAACCGATCACCGGCGTGATCGCGGAACACTACATTTTACGGAAAGTAGACTAATACGAAAGCTGCCGGACAGGGGCCTGTTCGATAACTGAACGGGTTATCGCACAAGTCCAATATCCGGCGCGCATTTCCCCCGCCGGAAAAAATTCCCAAACGGGAAAAGCCTCTGCGGTCCGGCGGCGGACTTCGTCCGGCTATTCTTTCCAGGGGAAAATAAATCCCTTGAGCGTCCGGTGCCCGGTTTTTTCCCGCTCATCAATGAGCAGCGCGTCCCAGGGAATTCTGCTCCGCTTCGCGCTGGGGTTTTCCTCAAGCCAATCGTATTTGAGCAGCCGGAGACGGAGCGCCTCATCGTGAAAGAGGAGCATTCCCGCAGGTCCGGGCACAAGGAATCCGGCAAGGACTGAAAGCGGCAGCAGAAGGGCGGCGAACACCAGGCAAAAAACACAGAACGGGGTGTTGTCCAGAAAAAAGAAAAAACAGCGTTTTATCGCGGGAAGGGCTTTCCGGTCAAGGCGCACGCCGGAAGCGGGGTAGAACTGGAACGCGATGATGCCCGCCGCCACAGACCAGAACAGCGCCGCCGCGATAAATACCCCGCCGCTTTCCCAGCTTCCGTAAAACGGGATTACCACGGTGATAATAAAAAGCGCGATAATGACCAGGATGCCCAGCACAAGACCGGACGGCAGCGCGGCTTTAAGGCCCCGGAAAAAATCGCCGAAGCCAAAAATCCCGTAATCGGAGATATTCCTGACACAGCGCGCCGCCGCGGCAAGGTATACACAGCACCAGAGGACCCCCAGTACCAGGGCGGCCCAGGCGAGGGGCGGGAAAAAATCAAGCGCGCCGGGCAGGAGGAGCGGAGCCGCCGCGGAGGCGTAAAAACCCAGATTCAAAAGGACCAGGCGCGGGAGATTGTCCCAGAGATCGTACAAGGTTTTTTTCAGCAAAAAACCAATCATGGATCGATTATGCAAAATCCCGCGCCGCGCGTCCACCCACCGGAACCGTACTGCGGTTTCCGCCGGGGCAGGCGTTCAGGGCAGACGCAGGCGCACTCTGGCACGAAACGCGCATTTTGATTATAATCAAAGTGTCCGGGAACCGGCCGGGTTTCCGTTTGCGTCCAGGATGAACCGGCGGACACGGCTGGCGTGGATCTCCGGTGCGGCAACGCCGCTTTATCTGATGTGGAAGGGAGATGAGAGGAATAAGCCATGCCGCGGAAATATCATATTTTTGTCAGTTCTACCGCTGATGATCTGAAAAATGAACGGCTCGCCGCGTGCCGCGTCATTTATGATTTGGGACATATTCCCGTCTCTATGGATTCTGTTGACATTACCGAAAAAAACGGCTGGCGGGTTATCAAAAAAAACATTGCGGAGGCGGATTATTTCCTTTCCCTTACGGCGCACAAATACGGCGCCCTTTCCGGTGAGCCGCTCATGCACGGCAGTTCCACAGAAATTGAGTACGCCCAGGCACTAAAGCTGGAGATTCCCGTTTTGGCCATGATTATTTCTGAAAAAGCCCGCCGGAAGGCCGCCAAAAAAGAGGACGATCCAAAAATCCTTGACGCGCTGAACGCGTTCAAGGAGCGGCTTCGTACCCATCCGCACGCCGAATGGTCCACGATGACGGACCTTACACAGAATCTGAGGGAGCTTTTGACCCGGGAATTTTTTCTCAATCCCCAAAACGGCTGGACGCCCGGCTCTGAACGCGCGTCTCCCGCATCGGCAAACGCCATGGGCCGCCTTGTGGCGGACAATGAAACCCTCCGCAGACAGATAGCCGTTACCGGCGGCGGCAGAATCCGCTGGCAGCGGAGCATGCGCCGCACCCTGGTGCTTCTCAACAATAACCGCTGCTCGCTTAGTTTTTACTACGCGGACGGCGCCAATTGGGAAAATACGATTAAGTGCCGCTATCTCAGGCTTTTCAAACTTCTTGTGCCGGAACTTTACCTGGGCAAAACCACGCCGGAACTGTCGCGCTTTTTGGGAAATATTCTTAACCCGGACCTGAACCGTGTTATCCGCAAGGATTATCCGACGCCTTCAAATACGATAAAAAAAATCATGGCGGACCTGCACCTTCTGCGCCTGGTCCACTATACGCCCGGCGCGGGAGAAGAGATCTGGGAAGTAAGCGACTACGGCAAGGAGCTTTACACGCTCTACCGGCTCAGGCAACTGGGGCGGGGACCAAAAAACCCCGGAAAGAGCGGCGGGGAAACCGGTCCCGCCTGAAAACCGGCTTTTTGAAACGGCGCCGCGTTTATGGCGCGCCCTCCGGGTTACGGGAAACCGGCCTCCTCTGCGATAAAAGATTCCCGGCCACGAACCGTTTCAGGTTTTTGCCCGCGCTTCTCCCGCCGGTTGACCGTTACCGGATAAAATTCGTCATTACCCGCGGTTCGGTCTCTGGAAAGGGTACGGCGCCCGCCGCAATGCTTTTTATGAGCCAGGCCATGTTCCGCCCGGCGGTCCGCATCACCATCATGCCTTCCCCGTCCTGGAGCGCCTCCTCGGCGCCGTTGCCGTGAATCACGTTCCAGTACACCGCCGGCGCAATAATTACTTCTGCCAGATTGAGATAATTGTTGAGCTGCTGATGGGCAAGAATACCCCCGGTCCGGCGGAGCGCGGTAACCGTGGTCCCAACCTTGAGGCGCAAATGCGGGCGGAGGTAAAAGAGACGGTCCAGAAAACACTTGAACCCGCCGGCAATGCCGCCATAGTACACCGGCGATCCCAGAATGATACCCTCCACGGCGGCAAGTTTTGCCGCGCACTCATTCACCATGTCGTCAAAGCGGCAGCGCCCCGTCCCGAAACAACTCCGGCATCCCGTACAGCCGGGAATTTCCCGGCCTCCCACCTGTACCAATTCAACTTCGATGCCCGCTTTTTCAAGCTCCCCCGCAACCGCGGTCATGCCCCGCCAGGTTGTGCCTTTTTCATGGGGACTCCCGTTAAATCCTATTACTTTCATCGTATGCCTCCATATCCGTTAAACCTTCCGCGCGTGTTTTACGGGACATGTTTGGGAACCCGGTTTAGCAAACACATCTCCGTACAATGCGCCGCAATAGGGCGACGCTGATTAGAGTCAATTTAATCAGCGTTGCCCTAAACGCGGTGCATTTTACCCATTTTTTAAATTGTATCAAGCGGGAACTTATTGAGCGGGATATCCGGTAATCGTCTGCGATCCGGAACACATATTGCGCGATATAATCCACTGCGGAAATCACCTGCCCGTGGCTGGACAGGCGCCGGGAGAGGGCGATGCACCCCAGGGCGGCCCTGATAAAATTCCCCGCCTGAAATCCCGCAAAAATACGGCACTCATGATGCGCCGCGGTTCTTTTGCTCACGTTTCCGGTTTTCGCGGCCGCCGCAGCCGGTTTTCCCTGTTCCGGCCCGTACCGCTATTCTTCCGGGGAGTCATCGATGAGCGGCTCATCCTCCGGACCGGCGGAGGCTTCGGGGGTTTCATCCACCACTTCCGGTTCGGCGGATGCTCCGGCGGCCTTTTTGGGCCGGGCCCGCCGGGGCGCTTTTGCCCGGTGATGGGTCTTCGCCACATAGGAGACCAGGGAAAAATACGCGATAATCACTACCGTAATAAAAATCACCTGCCAGGAAGCAATCACCTGTTTGATCAGGCCGATAATCACGTTCATGCTATCAATATCGGCGCGGACGCGGGCGGGCATGACGCGGCGGCGCGCCTCTTCATACTGGAACAGCGCGGTGATCTATGGCATACTCACCCGTATATTCCGGCTCAAAGACGGCACGCCGCGGGCGGGCCGCCCGGAGGCCGCATACAAGGAGAAGGCGCGGTGTACAAGAATGTCGATCCCAGGATAAATTTTCCCAAACAGGAGGAAGAAATCCTCGCGTTCTGGGAAAAAAATGACATCTTTGGCAAATCCATCCGGCAGCGCGCGGGCGCGGAAGAATACGTATTTTACGACGGCCCCCCCTTCGCCACCGGGCTTCCCCATTTTGGGCATTTTGTGCCCAGCACCATCAAGGACATTATTCCCCGCTATCAGACCATGAAGGGCCGCAAAGTGGAGCGCCGTTTCGGCTGGGACTGCCACGGCCTTCCCATAGAAACCTTAATCGAAAAAGAACTGGGCCTCAATTCCCGCACCGACATAGAAAACTACGGCGTGGAAAAATTCAATGAAGCCTGCCGCGCTTCGGTATTGCGTTATGTCCGGGAGTGGCGGCAGGCAATCAGCCGCCTCGGCCGCTGGGTTGACTTCGACAATGACTACAAAACGATGGATACCGGTTACATGGAAACCATCTGGTGGGTTATGAAGTCCCTCTGGGGAAAGGGCCTGCTGTACGAAGGCTACTACATCCTGCCCTATTGTCCCCGCTGCGCCACCGTCCTGTCCAACCACGAACTCGGCCAGCCCGGCGTCTACCGGGATGTGCACGACCCGGCGGTTACCGTACGCTTCAGGGTTATGCGGGAGGACGGGGGGGGGGGGGGGGGGGGGGGGGCCGGCGGGGGGGGGCGGCCGCCGGCCGCCCGGCGCGCCGCGGGCCCGGCCGCGCCGCCGGG
>JAITGJ010000005.1 GCA_031280705.1 Spirochaetaceae bacterium | reverse complement strand
GGCATCTTTGTCAAGTTCGGTACGGTTACCATGAACAGCGGGACTATCAGCGGGAATAGCGGCGCGGGCGGCGGGGTATTTGTCTGTGATACTCCCGGTACCTTTACCATGTCAGGCGGAACTATCACCGGCAACAGCGCTGGGAGCGGAGCCAATCCCGGCGGCGGCGTGCGGATTGGCGGCAGCGGTACTTTTATCATGGACGGCGGGGTTATTACCGCCAACAGCGCCGGTTACGGCGGGGGCGTGGGCGTTGATTATCTCTCCGGCAACGGCGGTACCTTTATCAAGCGCGGCGGTACGATTTACGGCAATAACGCGGGAGCCGACAGCAACAACGCCGATGCTTCCGGGAACGGCCATGCGGTATTTGCCGGACGGACCGATATTCCCAGCCCGGCCAATAACAAATACCGGGACACGACCGCCGGGACCGGGATACGTATGTACTACTATAATGGCGGCATGAACGATCCCGGCAGCCTGCCTGACTTTCCGGCTGTGAACACTTCCGGCCAGTGGCTCCCGTAAACGGTACCGTCTGGCGGAAGCGGGCGTGTTACCTGCCTGCCTTGCCGCCCGCACAGGGGCGGAGGCAGGGGCGGCGCACTTTTATGTCCATATTGATAGACAGACGCTATTTATAGAGCGCTTCGCCGTAGGTATAAATTTCGTCCTGAATCCAGTTGTTGACGGGTCCCCATTTGGCCATTTCCTCCGGGCCGGACATAAAACTTCCCGCAAAGGCGGACGCGATAAACCCGCCGTTTTTGGCGTATGTATCAAGGTACTCCCGCACATAACCGCGCACCGTTTCTTCCGAATCGTTCAGGGTAATGTTGTAGTCCCAGCCGCCCATCAGCACGATCCGCCTGCCGTGCCGCTTTTGAATCGCCGCAAGATCGTTGGACGATTCACAGGGATTCCAGTAGTTGACGCCGAAATCTACCATATCGTCCACAAACGCCTCGCAGTGGCCGCAGTTGTGGAAATCCACCAGAATGCCCCGGTCCCGCGCGGGTTTGGTGATTTTCGTGTAGACGGGCTTGAAAATATCCTGATACATCGGCACGGAGAAAAAAGGCTGCGCTTTTGCGGCGGTGTCATCGGCCATGGTAACAATGTCGGGCTTCCAGTGATCCAGAATTTTTGTGCCCACCTCGACATAAAAATCGGCCATATAATCCAGCAGGGCCTTTACCGCATCCGGTTCCTCAAAAAGGGCGCAGAGGGTTTCGTTAAAGCCCATAAAGGCGACAAGCTGCTGAAACGGCTGGTAGCCGATGTCGCAGGTAAAAGCCGTCTGTGTGCGGTCCACGTTGGCAAGTTCTTGTTTTGCCGCGGCGGCAAAGTCGTAGCCCGATACGTCGGGCTTTTTGATCACCCGTTCCCATTTGGTTACATCGTCCAGCATGAAAGCGCCCGGTTTGGGAAGGCCCGCATTCATCCCGGTTTCAAAAATATAGGACGCTCCCCAAATATCTTTCCACTCGCCGTGGGGCTGCTGCCAGCCGGTTTTAAGCTCGGCCTGCCCAACGCCCATAATGAACGCCCCGCCGTGGGCAGTCGCCGGTCCGTGGTCCTTGTACGGCATAAAGGCGGGCACATATTCGGGGATTTCCCCCCGCCCAAGCCTGAGATAATTTTCCTTCGGGGTAAGTTTCGCCATGCTCCTCTCCTTACAGTAAGCCGATAGTGCCCCGCCGCTCTTCCGCGCACACGAGACCTGACTTATTATCACCCGGTTTTACCGGTCTGGCAAGGGAATTTTACGGGAGGGCGGCGCGTACCGGCGGCGTACCACGACGTACCACGGCGGCGCGGCGCGCTGGTCTTTTCCCGCCGTTGGGGTATACTGGCAGGCATGAATCAGGAAGCGGTTGACCTGTTTAAGAACGCGGTTGCCGCCGCCATTACCGGCGGAGCGGAAGACGGGCACGGCATGATGATTATTCCCTGGCACGACTGGGAGGAACTGCCGGCGCGGGCAGATATTGACGCCGCGTTTTCCGCTTTTCCGCCCGCCGCCACGGGGAGCATAACCGCGTTGCGCCTGGGCTTCGCGGACCGGATTGCCGGAAAAGTGGACCTCCTCGCGGCCCTTATCGAGCGCCTTCCCGGCCTTGTGCAGCTTAACCTGTCCCACACCTTGTGCGCCCGCCTTCCGGATAATATCGGAACGCTCAGCAATTTGCGGCGGCTTGAACTACAGGGAACGGGCATCCGCGAGCTCCCCCGCGCGGTAACATCTCTCGCGGCGCTTGAAGTACTCAAGGCGGGGGGAACGCCCCTCCGGGCGCTGCCCCGGAAAACCGGGAACCTTGCGCGGCTCCGCCTGCTTGATTTTTCCGGCTCCCCCGTTGAAAAACTCCCCGCAAGCATCACCAAATGCCGCCTGCTTGCGGTACGGCAGACCAAAGGCATCGCGCTTGTCCACCTGATAAAGCACACGGTACGGCGCCTCGCAGAGATATTTTTCTTTGTGTCCGGCTTTCAGAAATGGCTTTATTCATACTGTTACCGGAAACTGGGGCGTCTGCAAAAAAAAGCCAACCCCTGTTCCTGGCACGAAGAAGCGGGAACGGCCCGCTGCCGGAGGGGACAGAATCACTGCTGTACCGCGGGCGGGCACTGCCCGCACCTTGAGCACGGCGGCTGCGGAGTAGAATCACTGTCGTGCCGGCTCTGGCTCTGCGGTACGGCGCTGGAATATCTTGCGGCGGCGCGGAACGATCCGCGCCGTCCCGCGCTCAGGCGGGCCGCAAGGCGGTACCTCCGCGCCCGCGACACTTTTGAATTCCTTTGCTTTCTGTTTGATCTTCCCCTCAAGGGGCGTTCCGGCAAATCCCGTGATTTTACTCCCGGGGAGGGAGAACTGCTCAATATCTACCTTGACCGCTGGCACGATAATATTCTTTTGCGCTACTTTGGCAACTTCATTTCCGCGGCGGATGCCGCCGCCGAACGGAAACGCCCGGAATAGTGCCCAATATCCGCATTCATGCGGATATTGGGCTTGGTTTTCGCGGCATAGCCGCAAAAACCAGGACTACGCTTGACCCGGTTAAATCCGCATCCGTACACTTGACTTAGTGCGGGGGCGTTTTTCCGGGCCTTCCCGTGCCCCGGTATTTTTGCTACAATCGGGGCGGAGGTTGCAATGTCCGAATTGCACGAGTATGTAGGACCGGCCACAATGGAAAAAATCGCGTCGCTTGCAAAGCGGCGGGGGTTTGTGTATCAGTCGTCAGAGATTTACGGCGGCCAGAGCGGCGCGTGGGATTACGGTCCGCTGGGAATCGAGCTTAAAAACCGCATCCAGCGGGAATGGTGGAAGGAAATGACGCAGCTTCACGACAATATCGTGGGGCTTGACGCGGCGATTCTGATGCACCCGCGCACCTGGGAAGCGTCCGGCCATGTGGAAAATTTCACGGATCCGCTGGTAGACTGCAAAAAGTGCAAGGCCCGTTTCCGCGCCGATCAGATTCCGGAAGAAAATCTTGCGGAAAAAAAGTGTCCCTCCTGCGGCGGAGAACTTACGGACACGCGGAAATTCAATTTAATGTTCAGGACCCACATTGGGCCGGTTGAGGACACCTCCAGCATCATCTATCTCCGGCCCGAAACAGCGCAGGGTATTTATGTTAATTACAAAAACATCGTCCAGAGCTGCCGGGTAAAGATCCCCTTTGGCATTGCCCAGGTGGGGAAGGCGTTCCGCAACGAAATTGTTACCAAAAACTTTATTTTCCGCACCTGCGAATTTGAGCAGATGGAAATGCAGTACTTTGTAAAACCCGGCGCGGATGTTGAAGCGTTTGAAGCATGGCGGAAACGGCGCTGGGCTTATTACGAAAAACTCGGCGTCAAGATGGATCATCTCCGCTGGCACCGGCACGGTCCGGACGAACTGGCCCATTATGCGAAAGACGCCTACGACATCGAATATCTTTTTCCCATGGGGTGGCGTGAGCTTGAGGGCGTACACAACCGTTCCGATTACGACCTATCCCGGCACGCGGAATTCTCCGGGAAAGATATGCAGTATATCGATCAGGACAACAGCGAACGGTACCTTCCGTACATTATTGAAACATCGGCGGGCCTGACGCGGAATCTTTTGATGATCCTCTGCGACGCCTATGACGAGGAAAAGGTTGCCGGACAGGGCGGCGCTGAGGATTGGCGGACCGTACTGCGGTTTCACCCGGCCCTTGCGCCGGTAACGGCGGCGGTGCTGCCCCTGATGAAAAAGGACGGCCTTGCGGAACTTGCGGAGGACATACGGGAGGAACTGAAAGAGGACTACGTAACGGACTACGATCAGGGCGGCGCCATTGGGCGGCGTTACCGGCGGCAGGACGAGGCGGGCACCCCCTTTTGCGTTACCGTGGACTACGAAACCAAAGAAACGGGCGCCGTAACACTGCGCTTCCGCGACTCTATGGAACAGGTGCGCGTGGGCCGGAAAGAACTTTCCGCCCGCATCCGGGAAGAAATCAAAAACTACCGGCGCATACTATAGCCTTTTCTGCCGCCGGCCTCCCTCTCTGGCCCCTCCGTGGGCTTCCTCCCCCGGCCCCAACGCCCGGTCCTCTCGCCGGGACTCCGCGCTAGGCCCCCGGTTAAATCCGCCTGGACACTACCCCCCCCCTATGGACTCCGCATGGAAGCGGATTTAACCGGGTTCGAGCGCCGCCCTGGGGTTTGCGGCGCAGCCGCAAACCCCAAGCTCAACATCCGCATGGAAGCGGATTTTGAGCACGCCTGGATGCGTGCCCAAGCCGCTGCGCGGCTTGGGCTTG
>JAITGJ010000230.1 GCA_031280705.1 Spirochaetaceae bacterium | reverse complement strand
CGGGCGGGCCTGGGGATGCGGAAACAATACGGCCAGCATTTTTTGATAAACCCCGCTGTTCGCCGCGCCCTTGTTGACGCGCTTGAAGCGGAAGCGGGGGAGGGGGTGTGGGAAATTGGGCCGGGACTGGGGGCCATGACCAGGCCCCTGCTTGAAAAGGGGCTTTGGGTGCGGGCCTTTGAAATAGACGGCGGCTTCGCCGGTGTTTTGCGGGGGCTTTTCGGCGGCGAACCGCGCTTTACCCTGGTTTCCGGCGACGTGATGAAAACCTGGCCCGATGCGCCCGCCGCGCCGTACCTTCTGGGAAACCTGCCCTACAATATCGCCGCCGCGCTGGTCGCGGATATGATCGAAAAAAAGCGCCTTTTTAAACGCATGGTGCTTACGGTCCAGCGGGAAGTCGCCCTCCGCATGGCGGCCCGCCCCGGCTCGGCGGATTACGCTTCTTTTTCGGTGCTCTGCGCTTCGGTCTATACGGTACGGCCGCTTATGGTCATCCGGGGCGCGTCGTTTTATCCCCGGCCCAATGTGGATTCACAGGGACTGAGGCTGGAACTCCGCGCGGAAGCGGGGGAGCGGGCATACCCGGATATACTGTACCCCCTGGTCCGATCCCTTTTTGCCTCCCGGAGAAAAATGATCAAAAACAAGCTGCGCGATTTTATAAATTCCGGTATACTTAAAGGGAGACATCCCGCGCTTAAAGCGGAGGACCTTGCGGGCGCGGCCCTGGCCGGAAGCGGCCTTACCGGGAACGAACGGGCCGAAAACCTTGATCTGGAGACTTTCGTAGCCCTTGCGCGGGCCATAGAGGATATGCGAACATAATGTCAATTGCGGAAAATATCGCCCGGATAGAAGAGCGGATACAAAAAGCCTGCGCCGTGTCGGGCAGGAAGCGGGATGAGATTACCCTGATGGGGGTGACCAAATTCCATTCCGGGGAAAAGGTTCTGGAAGCCTGGCAGGCGGGCATCCGGTGCTTTGGTGAAAACCGGGTGCAGGAAGCGGCTGAAAAATTTGCGGGATTGCGGGAGCGCCTTCCCGGCGCGGAACTGCACCTCATCGGCTCCCTCCAGCGGAACAAGGCAAAAGTTGCATCGGAGCTGTTTGACTGTGTTCAGTCGGTGGACCGCCCGTCCCTTATCCTTGAGTTGGGGAAGCGTGCCGCTGAGCGGCTCGCTGAGCGGGAGCGGCCCCTGCCGGTGCTGTTTGAGCTGCATACCGGGGAAGAGTCAAAGCGCGGTTTCGCCGGTATTGACGAACTGTGCAAGGCCGCCGAACTGGCGCTTGCTTTTCCGGCGCTGCGGGTCCGGGGCCTGATGACTATGGCCCCCAACACCGGTGACGAGTCCCTGCTGCGCGCGTCGTTCAGGCAGCTAGTAAAGGCCCAACAGGAACTCCGGCGGCGTTTTCCCCCGCAGGCGGACGGCGGCTGGGACTGGTCCTGCCTTTCCATGGGGATGTCCGGCGATTTTGAGATCGCCATTGAAGAGGGATCAACCTTGCCGCGCATTGGCGGCGCGATTTTTGGGGAGCGGTTATGATGCAAGCGGTGAAAACTTTTGTGCTTTTGGCGGTTTTGACGCTTGCGCTGACGATACCGGTCCACCACGCCGCCGCCCAGAGCTCCGCTCCCACTACCGGCTCTTCCACCTTTGACACCACCGGCTTTCCCCAGTGGGCAAAGGATATGCGCCGCTTTGACATAGTTGCCTTCGGTTCTTTTCCCTTTGCCATGTTTGCCACCACCTTTTTCATGGATACCCGCCGCTGGATCGACGCGAACAGCATGGATTTTAGCGAGGAAGGACGGCGCTACGCCCCCTGGCCGTTTAAATCCGCCGGAGCCGTAGCCATGACCAACAAGGAACAGGAAACGACCCTCCTTATCGCCGCGGGGCTGTCTGTGGCGGTAGCGTTTACCGATTTGATTATTGTCCAGATCAAAAGACGGCAGGAGCAGCGGCGCGCCGAACGCCTGCCTGAGGGAGACGTGATTATCAACAAGCGCCCCTGGCCGGAAGGAGGGGCTGCCGGGAACGGCGCGGATTCAGGCGGCGAAAGCGCCCCGGCCCTTCCCGCCGCGCCTTGATGCCTTCTTTTTACGGTACTGTCGGCGAACCTGTTCCGGAGGGACTGCGTCTTGACCGCTATGTGGCGGAATATTGCCGCCTGCTCTCCCGCTCCCAAATCAAGGCGCGGTCCCTCGCGGCCAAAATCAACGGGAAAGCCGTTAAACTCTCCCGCCCGGTACAAACCGGAGACGTCCTTGAGCTTTCCTGGGACGAGGCCGAACCGGTTAATCTTGTCCCCGAAGACATAGCCCTTGACATTGTGTATGAGGATGAACGGGCCGTCGTGATAAACAAGCCCCAGGGAATGGTGGTGCATCCGGGCGCGGGAATCAGGCGGGGCACTCTGGCCAACGCGCTTTATTTCAGGCGGCGTATCCGCGCCGGCGTACCGGAGCCGTCGTCTCTGATGGAGCCGTTGTCTCCGCTAGTGGAGCCGGGGGGATTGCGTCCGGGCATTGTCCACCGGCTTGACAAGGACACTTCCGGCATCATTATCGCAGCTTACGACGACGAAGCTTTGGCCTTTCTTGCCGCGCAGTTCAAGGCACGAAAGGCAAAAAAAACTTACCTTGCGCTGGTGTCCGGCGTTCCCCGGGAAGGGGCCGGACGCATACAGACCCTCATTGCCCGGGACCGCCGGGACCGTAAACGTTTCGCCGTCAGCGGGCGGGGAAAGGCCGCGCTTACGTTTTACAAGGTAGTACAAACCTGGCAAGGCCATTCGCTTCTGCTCCTCTCGCCCAGAACCGGCCGGACCCATCAGCTTCGGGTTCATCTCCGTTACCTGGGACATCCTATCGTGGGAGACCCCCTGTACGGTTTTGCCGATCCGGTTTTTCCCAGCGCGAGTCTCATGCTCCACGCGAAAAGCCTTGCCATAACTCTGCCCGGGGAAAATAGCCCCCGGCTTTTCAGGTCCCCCATGCCCGCGCGTTTTACCGCGATGATTCAGACGCTTAACAGCTCTTGCGCCGGGGCGCGGAAATGAGGGAAAGCGATCCTCTGGTCATTGACGAGACCGGCGATTTCGCTGTGGTGTGGAAGCCGCCCCGTATGCACTGCGCTCCCCTACAGGGCGGCTCAGGCGGTACGTTGCTCGAATGGTACGCCGCCCGCTTTTCTGCGGTCCTCGATCTTGCCGGCAGGAAAGCGGGCGAGGGCGGCCTCCTGCACCGTCTTGATTATGAAACCCGTGGCCTCGTACTCTTTGCGAAAAACCAGCGGGCCCTTGAATTCCTTCTGGCCACACAGTCCGAAGGCGGCTTTGTAAAAGAATACGCCGCCTGCTGCGTAAAAGCCCCGCATCTCCTTCCCGGTTTTCCGCCGCCCCCGGCGGTTCCGGATTTCGCGGCGGCGGATTTTCCTCCCACTGAATCCGCTCCCCTCCTTATCAAAAGTTTTTTCCGTCCGTTTGGTCCCGCCAGGAAACAGGTCCGGCCCGTAACCGGCGAGAGTTCCCAAAACCGTACGATCGCCCGCGACCGGGGCGGGTATTATCAAACGGAAATATGCGGCGCTTCGGGGCCGCCTTTCCGCTTTACCCTGCGGATACGGCGCGGCTTCCGGCATCAGATCCGCTGTCATCTCTCGTGGCTGGGGTATCCGATAGTAAACGATCCCCTGTACGGGACGGGGGAAAAAGCGGACGGCGGTTTTCTGGGTCTCTGTTCCCGCCGGCTTTTTTTCCCCGATCCCCGGACCGGGGAAGTGAGGGAATACAACGGATAACGGGGATTTTCGCGCTCCCGTGTGTGTTTTTGCCTTGAAACGCCGTGCTTTTCCGGGTACAACTAACATATGGATATTGAAAAAATTTTTCGCCCCGGCGCGTCCGCGTATATTGTCGGCGTCAAGGGAACCGGAACCTCCGCCCTCGCGGAACTCTTGTGTAAGGCGGGGATGCAGGTCAGCGGTTCCGATGTGGGCGAAGTTTTTTACACCGACGCCATTTTAAAAGAGCTGGGGATTCCCTGTTACGAGGGTTTTGACGCCGCCCACATCAAGGACGATTTTGACCTGGTTATCCATTCCGCCGCCTACGACGCCGGCAGCAATCCCGAACTTGTCGAGGCGAAGCGGCGTTCCCTTCCCGTGATAAGCTACCCCGAAGCCCTGGGGGCCTTTTCCGCGGCTTTTGATTCGACGGGCGTTGCCGGGGTTCACGGCAAAACCACCACCACCGCGATGGCCGGGGCGCTGATGCAAGGGGCGGGTCTTCCGGCGCAGATACTTGCGGGCGGCGCCGCCTTTAACGGAAGGTCCACCCTCACCCTGGGAAACAAATACTTTATCGCCGAAACCTGCGAGTACCGCAAGCATTTTCTTGCCTTTCATCCCCGGCGCGTAATACT
>JAITGJ010000143.1 GCA_031280705.1 Spirochaetaceae bacterium | reverse complement strand
GAACACGCTGTACCTGCCGGTCGCGGGAATTGAGTTCGGCGTCCCGGTTGGCGCGGAGGAGGAACGTATAACGGGCGTTGGCAACGCGGAGTTTGAGATGCCGGAAATTATCCGGGAGGAAACATAGGGAGGGTTATATGTCAAGAAAAAACGGGAACAGGGAAGAGCCGGGTGCGGCGGAGGTTCCGGGCATCCGCGCGATAGAAGAACACGCGAAAGCGGCGGGCGTGTCCGCGCCGGTGTTCGCCGCCGTGAAGCGGGCGCGGGGCCGGGCGGCGGGGAAGAAAGTTGAAAAGGGCGAATTTGAAAAGGCCGTTAACGGCTTTTTAAGCGCGCCTATAGGAGGCGTTTAAGCGGCGTTACCTGACGTTAGAAACAAAATTAAAGACGGCGCGCTGGGCGTCATGGGAGCGGCTTCCACCGGCAGCTTCGCGGCAACCGGCGTGGCCGCGATCCCGTCAAACGGCGTGGTGGTTTTTACCGATCCCGGTGAAGTGGAAAAGAAAACCGGGGACGGCCCCCTGCGCGACCTTATCGTGAGCGCGCTTTCCGTCGCCAAGACCACGGTCTACGCGGTCGCGCTGGAAGGCACGGTTGCGGGTACGGTTTCATCTGTTGCCGCCGGGAGCGCGAACACCGGAAGCGGGACAATCGCCGTGCTGGGTTCCCCGCGCAACGAGTACGATATAACAGCCGCCATTATCAAAAGCGGCGGGCTTAACGAGGCGGCGTTCCGCGTTACGGTTGACGGCGCGGAGGGGAAAATCATCACCGTGCCTGACGGGGACGCGGAATACGCGATCCCGGGCACGGGGCTGACAATCCGGTTCGCGCCGGGCGCGGGAATGTTTGAGGAAGGCGACACGTTCACGTTTAGCTCAACGGAGCCCAGGGCAACCAACGGCGAGGTGCTGGAAGCGGTAGAAACCGTTCTTGACGCGAAACTGGCTATCGAATGGATAGCCGTTGCCGGCGTGTCATCCGAGCCGCTGTGGGCGGCCCTTGCCGTGAAAGCCGAAGGCGCGGAACCGGCCTACCAGTACCTGTTCTTCATCGCGCAGGCGCGGGGCAAACATCAGAACGAAACGCTTGGCCAGTGGGCTATGGCCCTTGCCGGAGTCGAACGCGGAAACACCGCGTCAACACGCCTTGAGGTCTGCGCGGGCTGGATTGAGGAGGCGGACGCCAACGGGCAGGCGGACGAGCGGAATATGACCGGCGCGTACTGCGGGACGCTGGCCCAGCGGGACGTGCGTCAGGGGCCTGACGCGGTACGCTACGGAGGGATTAAAGCGGCAACCGCCCTCAAGCCTGACGGCATAAACGACGGCCATATTGAGACGCTTAAAAACGCCGGGTACGTTACCGCGCGGAAAATCACCGGGCTTAACGGGATATACGTTACCTCCGGCCAGATGATGAGCGAAACGGGAAGCGGTTATGGCCAGGCGGAACGCCGCCGGGTGACGGGCAAAGCCTGCCGCCAGATCCGCGCCGCCCAATTGTTCTATCTGAACGACGTGGTGAAGGCGGGCGCGGACGGTTCCCCAGAAGGGCTGGATATGTTCATCGCCCAGAGCGAAAACCCGCTTCGGATCATGAAAACCGGCGGTGAAATTTCGGACGGCTACGTGGTGATCCCGCCGGGCCAGAACATTCTCTCAACCAAAACGGTACGCGCGAAAATCCGTATCGTGCCGCTTGGCAAGATGAGCTGCATCGAAAACGAGATCGCCTGCTCAAATCCGGCGTTAGGAGTTAAAGAATGATCAACGGTTTAGTGTACGATTTTGAGTCTATCAAACTGGAATTGCCTACCGGCTAAATACAAGGGGACGTGCAAGATGGAACTCCAGCGTATGGAGTACGGCAAGCCGAACCTTTTTTCCGCGTCTTCAGGCGGCTTTTACAATATGCCGCCGGTTCCGGTTATCGCCAGTTACGGCAACGCGGGGCAGGCCCCGGTTACCGGTTCGATGCCGGTGCGTTTCACCAAACGGAATTTCAAAGGATCGAAAAACGACACCAACCTCACGGTGTCTCTTGAGGGCGCGCTTGCCGCGCCCGTCGTGAGCGGCGGGGTCCCGTCGTATGTCCCGTATTTATAAGGGGATCGCGCTATGAAACTTGAAGAAGCCCCGCTTGAGGAACTCAAGAAAAAATACGGCGTTATTTATGAGGGGGGCTCAGCTTCACCGGCGCGGAGGGTAACGCGCACCTTGCGGAGTTTATCTTCCGCGAGCCGAAAATCGCCGGCGCGGAGGCGTATAGCAAAAACGTCCAGGCGGCCGGTCTTGTCACGGGGAACTTAAACCTCATTCAGACGCTGGCGGTGTATCCCGATCCCGCCGTGATTATTAACGAAATCCGCGGTTACCCCGAACGCGTACGGCAGGTTTATCGGGGCGGTGATCCGGCCTTTTTTCGGGGCCGGCGCGGAGGCCCGCAAAAAGAAATTGTAAACGGTTTTACCCGGCTCCGCCTGTTTATCAGGCGGTTTCCGGGCGGGGGCGTTTCGGGATTGTCCGTAACGGAGTTATACGCGAAGTATGAGGAAGCCCGGATTATGAGGGAGTTTGAGGTCGGCGTTACGCAAGAGGCGGTAGCCGGGGCGTCGGGAGGGGGAAAGTAATGGCGAATTTTGTCAGCGCGATCACGCTTCAGTTCAAGGACGCGTTTTCGTCCGGCTTCAAGAGCGCGGAAGCCGGCTTCGCGGGCATGAAGGGCGCGCCGGATGATATGGGCAAGAACCAGCCCATGCTCTCTGTCGCTTCGGGGCTTGCAATGGCCGCCGGCATGACCGAACCCTTCCGGCAAAAACTTTCGGCCCTTATGGGCGGGCCGTCAAAACTGGCCGGAACCTTTGAATCGTCCATGCGGAATATCCAGCCCCTTACCGGGGAATCAAATGAAAGCCTCGCCGGATTAAGCAAAACGCTTTTGAGTATTGGCAAAGGCGCGGTTGCCGGGCCGAACGCGGTGGCGGGCGCGTACTATAGCGTTACTTCCGGTATCGGCGACGCGGCGGTCCGGCTTGATACGCTCAGGGCCGCCGTCTCGCTTGCCGAAGCGGGGCAGGAAGATTTAGGCGCGGCCACAAACGGCCTTATCAGCGTTATTAACGCGTACGGCAGGCGCTTTATCCGACGTGTTTTTTCAGACGCTTAATAAAGGCAAGGGAACGCTGGGCGGGTTTGTCTCTTCCATGAGTTCAATATCGGGAATGGCGGCTTCTCTCGGTGTCGGCTTTGACGAGCTCGGCTCAGCAATGTCCATTATCACA
>JAITGJ010000113.1 GCA_031280705.1 Spirochaetaceae bacterium | reverse complement strand
CCCCGCGTGGCCGTTTGGCTTCGGTCTTTCCTATACCAATTTTAGTTATCACGATTTGGCCCTCAGCGCGGCGTCGATAATGCCCGCCGTAAGTCCCACGGGAGACGATGGCGGCGCGCCGGTTCTTGAGGCAAGTTTCAGCGTTACCAACACCGGGACGCGTGACGGCGCGGCGGTTCCGCAGGTTTATGTGGCCGCGAAAGAAAAGTGGGTGCCCCGGCCCCTGCGGGAACTCCGCGGCTGGAAAAAGGTATTTTTGAAAGCGGGCGAAACCAAACAGGTAACCATTCCCCTGTACGGGCGGAGTTTTGCCTACTTCAACGCCTATAAAAAAGCGTGGGCCGTGGAGGGCGGCGATTACGAAATAGAGTTGGGCGTTTCCAGCGCGGACATTGCGCTCCGCGCGGCGGTAACGGTATCCGGAGACGGCAGTGAATCACTGTATGAAAACCTTCCCGCGGCCGCTCCGGACTATTATGCCGGCGGCGCCATCGGCGCGGGAAAAAACCTCGTTATCGGGGACAGGGCGTTTGAGGCGGTTTACGGCCGTCCGCTTCCGCCGTCCGCGCGTCTTCCCGGCGAACCCTACACCATAAACACAACGCTCTCCGAAATACAGGACACCAAACTGGGGCGGTACATTCTCGCGGAAGCGGAGAAGAATATTGCCCAAACGTTTGGCGGCGAGGCTGCGGGCGATATGCGGCTCATGGTAGAAAAAATGCTGGGAGACCTTCCCCTCCGGGGACTCGGCATGATGGGCGAAGTTTCCCAGCCGGTGATCAACGCCATGGTTGACGTGCTCAACAAAAAACCGTTTGCCGGCCTGAAGCTGTCTTTCAGAATGGCAAAAAAGAAAAAGTGAAAAAGCCGGCGGCAATGCCGGCAGGGAAAACCCGGCGTGAGGCCGGGTTTTCCCGTATTATAGACCGGCTTTTTCAACGCGGGTGTTTTGAAAAAGCCGCAAGGGGTGAACTATGGCAGATGTATCTCGTCAAACGGCAGGGCCGGACAATCGTCCCGCTCTGAAAGAAATTTTTCATACGTCCATACCGGAACGCATTTCCTATGGCGCGTATTTTGTCGGGCAGAATATTTTTTACCTCTTTGTCATGCAATTTTTAATGCTGTTCTATACCGATTACCGCTTTATCGCCCCGGCGGCGGTGGGAATTATTTTTCTCGTGGCGCGGGTCTGGGACGCGGTAAACGATCCCATGTTCGGCGTAATTGTGGACAAGTCCCACCTTAAAAGCGGGAAATTTAAGCCCTGGATAGCGATTTCCACGTTTTTTATCCCCATCGCCACCATCGCGATCTTTGCCCTGCCGGAAGGGTTTTCGCCCACGGCAAAAATCGGCTACGCGGCGGCGACCTATATCCTGTTCGGGATGCTCTACACCATCTGCGACGTTCCCATTTTCGCGCTCGCCACGGCAATGACCAACAATATTCAGGAACGTACCACGCTCATCGCCATTGGGCGCGTTGCCGCCACCATCGCCATGGTGGTGCTCAGCATTATGGTTATGCCGCTGGTTATGGCGCGGGGCTGGCTTACCGCCGCGATCATCCTTGCGATCATCGCGTTTTTGGTAATGCTGCCCATCAATATTTTTGCGAAGGAACGGTTTGTTGACAAAAACGCCCCGGCGGTAACGCTCCGGGACATTGTGAATTATCTGTTTCACAACAAGTACCTTTTGATTTTTTACCTGAGCAACATCATTTACAACCTGACCAATACCAGCATGACAACAGGAAATTATGTCGCAAAGTATTTTCTGGGCGGAGAACACATGATCCCTGTCCAGATGCTGGTCTTCATCGTGCCGATGCTGATCGTATCCATTTTCCTGCCCGCCCTTTCCAAAAAGGTGGATAAATTTCACCTGTTCGTAACAGGGCTTATCATCAATATTGTGTTCAGCGTTTTTGGGTATTTCGCGGGCTACCGGAATCTTACGGTGTACTTTACGCTGGGCGCGCTGCGCGGCATCGGCGGGGGATTCTCCATGGTGATGGGTTTTATGTTTGCCGCCGACTGCGTGGAGTACGGAAACTACAAAACGGGGAAACGCGCCGAAGGGATCACCTTTTCCATTCAGACATTCGCAACCAAAATGATGGGAGCGGTTTCCGGCGCGCTGGGCGGCATCGCGCTTACCCTGGTGGGATACGACGGTTCCCTTTCCGCGCCGCTGCCGGAGCATACGGCCCGGGGCCTTTGGAACATCAGCCTGCTGTTCCCGGTTATCGGCATGGTGCTGTGCCTGCCGGTACTGTTCCGGTACAAACTGCGCGATAAAGATGTACAGATCATGGCGAAGTGCAACCAGAACCAAATCAGCCGGGAGGAAGCGGAGCGGCTGCTTTCACGGAAATACTAGCGTATTGACGCGGGGAGGCGGTTCTGGTGTTTCCCTGCGCGCCGCGCCCGGCCTCTGATGCCGGGATAATCGCGGGCAAACGGGGAATTTTGAAGGGGATTTTCCCGTTTTTGGGCGGTATGCTCAAGTTTTAACGGTTTTTGCCGAAATTTTCCTTATAGACGTGTTCTCGATCCGTCTTCTTGGGAAGGCCGGACCGTGATACCACGAGATGAGGGGGCTTGAACAAAATGGCGAGGGACTGTAAGCTGAAGGGGAAGGAGCTATGAAAATCAAACAAGCTTTAACAGCTTTTCTTGTATTGCTTTTTTTGGGGTCCCCGCTTTTTGCCCAATCGGTGCGGAATTTCCGGCAGACCGGTCCGGCAACGACGGATCTGGATGCGCCGGGGCTTTCAATCGCCCACCCCAGTCTCCCTTTGGGCACCCAGGTCCAGGTAACAAATAATTCCAATGAGCAGAAGACAACCGCGACCGTTGCCCAGCGTATTCCGGCAACCGCCGAACGCATCACCAATATATCGCCTTCACTCGCAAGCGCCATCGGCCTTACTTCCGGCGGAAGCGTAACGCTCGAAGTTGTCCAAAACCGGCCTACCCGGGACAGCACGCCGCCGCCCGAAGTTGAAAATATTCCTGTTGAAGAACCAGTCCGTGAACCGGTCCGCGAGGAACCCCGTCCCGAGCCTGTTCCCGAACCCGAACCCGCGCCGGAGCCTGCTCCTGAACCGGAGCCTGCGCCCGCGCCGCCGCCGCCCGAACCGGAGCCTGAGCCGGAGCCTGAGCCGGAGCCTGCTCCCGAACCGGCCCCCGCGCCCCCTGCGCCCGAGCCAGAACCGCGGCCCGTTTATACGCCGCCGCCTGAGCCGGTGCTTGCCCAGGAACCCGCGCCGGCCCCCGCGCCCGCGCCGGTTACAGACAACGGCCCGGAACGGATTACGATTATCTATCCGCCCTATTACCCGCCGCAGCCCTTCTACGAGGGGGGCGGGAACAGCGGGCAGGGCTGGCTTCCATACGACGACGGGAACGGAGGAGTTATGTGGCTTCCCAGCACGACAAATTCCTCCTCCCCGGCCTCCCGTTTGGGGGCGGATCGCAGTGCGACCAGTTTGACGCCGATTATTGCGCCTACCACGTCCACGTCGTCCAACCCGGCGTCCTCAACATCCTCGAATCCGGCGCCGTCTACGTCGTCGAATCCGTCCACATCGTCCAACCCGGCGCCGACTACTTCGTCGAACCCGTCAACTTCGACGAATCCGTCCACATCGTCCAACCCGGCGATTGTGTCTCCCGCGCCGAATACCACGACCGCGCCGGTTACCACCACGTCGCCCAACACGACGTCAACCAATACGCCGACTTCCCAGCCGGCAAATACCCCGGTGTCCCAGCCGGCAAGCGCCCCGGTGTCCCAGCCGGTTGCGCCGTCCATGATGGGCGCGACGGTGGTTGCGCAACAGCCGCCCCAGCCGCAGAATTCGACCTCAACAACCCTGACGCCGAATATCATGGTAATCCCGATTTATACCACGCCCGGCAGCGAAAGCGGCGGCGCCCAGCGGCCTACGTATACCTATTCCAATGTGCCGCAGGAACCGCAAAGCGCGCCGCCGGTACAGCAGCCGCCCCAGTCGCAGGTACAAATGACGCCGCCGCAGGTACAGCAGGCGCCGCCGCAGTACTGGCCGCAGCAAAGCGCGCCGCCCGTACCGCAGCAACAGCCGCAAGCGGGCTGGCCGCAGCAGCAGAACGCGTGGACCGGACAGGCCCAGCCCTGGTCCGCGCCCCCGCAGCAGCCCGCGCCCGTGGTACGGCCCGCCCCGCAGCAGGTAATGGATTATTCCCGGCCCCCGGCGCTGGTACGGCCATCCATGCCCCCGGTGAACAGCGGCCGGACCTACCGGGTCCAGGTGGGGGCGTACCGCGATGTGAACAATGCGCGGGAAGCGTTTGATCATCTGGTACGCGCCGGGTTTAACCCCGCGTATGAACGCTACGGCGATGTGTACCGCGTGGTTCTTGCCGGAATACGCGCCCCCGACATGACCGAAGTTGCCCGGCTCCTTGGCGCGGCGGGCTTTCGTGAAGTGATCATCCGGGAAGAATAAGCGCGCCCGCATGACGCCTGTTCATCAACTGACAGCGGCCCAAAAGGCCGCTGTTCGTTTTATCCTTATGGACATTGACGACACCCTGACCCGGGACGGCAAACTTTCCGCGGCGGCCTACGCCAGCCTCTGGGACCTGCACGGGGCCGGTTTCCGGGTAATACCCGTTACCGGACGGCCCGCGGGCTGGTGCGACCTGATTGCCCGCGAATGGCCCGTGGACGGCGTTATCGGCGAAAACGGGGCGCTTGCCTTTTGGGAGGAACGCCCGGAGGGCGGGCGGCCCATCCTCAGGCAGGAATTCCATCCCCACGCCATAAAAAACAATTCCCCTACCCTCGCGCGGCTTTGGGAACGCGCCCGCGCGGAAGTGCCGGGACTGCGCGTGGCAAAGGATCAATTTTCCCGTATGTTCGATCTGGCGCTGGACTTTGCCGAAGAGGAACCGGCGCTCTCCCTTGCGGACGCGGAGCGGGTCCGCGCGCTTGCCGTGGAGGCGGGCCTCTTCGCCAGGGTTTCATCCATTCATGTCAATGTGTGGGCCGGGGATTACGACAAACTTTCCATGGCCGAACGGTTCTTGCGCCGCCGCTTCGGCTGGACCGGCGGCGCGGATGACGGCCAGGTGGTGTTTGTGGGGGACAGCCCCAATGATGAGCCGATGTTCGCGCGCTTTCCCCTGTCCTGCGCCGTGGCCAACATACACCGCTACCGGGGCCTTATTAGCCGCTATCCGGCCTTTGTCGCGGAGAAAGAATGCGGCGAGGGGTTCGCGGAAATCGCGGCGCTCTTCTGTGGGAAAGCGTAGGCGGCGGAAACCGCCTGGCGATTAGGGCCGGGCCGGATACGGCCCGCCGTCAACGCCGTCCCGCTTCCCGCCGGGCTTCGCGGGGAAGCGCACCGCCGCCAGACGGAGCGAACCGGATCGTACCGGCCCCCAAAAGGCCGCCGGTTGGCATAATATTTCCGGCGTCCGGCGTATCCGCCCGCTTCACCGGGACCCTCTCCGGCGGCGGCGCGGTCAATTCACCCGGCAAGGGCGGGCCGTTGCCGGGCGCGGCCAAAAAACAGCCATACAATGCGCCGCCCGCGTCTTCTTCCGCGCCGGTAAAAGGTCCCCGCGCCATAAAAGCGGGATGCCCTCGCCGCATCCGGCCCGCAGCGGCCCCCGCGAAGCGGGCGCGGGGCGTATCATCCCGCCTAAGCGTACCCCTGTCCGGCGGCGGCGCGGACAACGCGTCCAACAATGGCGAGAAGGGAGGGGGTCTGTATAGAAACCGGCCATACGGCGTTAAACCCGCGCGGTTTTTCGCGCCGGTAACGGGCCTCCCTGCCCTGGAGCCGGAACAGCCCGTTTACGGCGGGGACAAGCCGCCCCGCCCCGCCCGCGCTAGGGAATGAGCGCGCTCACTATCGGACCCCACGGGCCTTTCTTGTTTTCGTTTTCTACCTGCACCGCAAAGTACGCCGTCTTGCCGCTGTCGCCAAAATCAAAATCGATCACGTCTTTTTTTCGTTTGGTAAAGAATGATTTGCGTAAATCATCCGGGCTTGCCGGGATGTCTTCTCCGGGCGCGGTTACCAGATACCAGATACGGTAGCCCTTGTTTGCCGCGTCCAGGGGATTCCCCGTAACATAGATAATTTTGACGCCAAGCTCATGGCGGCCGATAAGGTAGGTCTCTACCGTTACCTGCGCGGTGGGCGTTCCGCTTGCCGTGGGGATATTGTCGCGGGGCTTGAGTCCCAGGGCGACATAGTCTGAATCCTGAAGGGGCGGGGTGAGGAAGTAACGCTTCTTCAGGTCCCGCATTTTGGCAATAAGCGTCTCAAACGCCTCTTTGCACCGGGCCGTTGCCACCGGAGTCCGGGTGGTTTCGTTCTTCGCCGTGGCCAGGGCGCTTTCCGCCGCCTCCGCCAGGTTTCCCAGCTCCAGCAAAACGGCGGCGGGTATGTTCCACACGCCCGCGCTTGCCCCGGCGACGCTCTGCCAGCCGGCGGCCATGGCCAAAATTCCCTCCCGGCTTGCCGGGAGCCAGTCTTTACTTGCTGCCATTGTGGTATTCCTTGTATGGATTGGAGATATTTTTATGCCCGTTCGCCCCGAACGGGGTATCGTTTACCTTGACCGGGGTCCCGTTCATGTTGAAAAGGCTCCCGTTTATGTTGGCCGGGAACCCGTTTATGCTGAAAGGGTTCCCGTTCGTGTTGAAAGGGTTCCCGTTTATGTTAAAAGGGATCCCGTTCATGTTGACCGGGCTCCCGTTCATGTTGAAAGGGCTCCCGTTCATGTTGAAAGGGCTCCCGTTTGCGTTGACCGGGCTCCCGTTCATGTTGAAAGGGTTCCCGTTTATGTTAAAAGGGACCCCCGGCGCGTTGGTCCGTTCCGCCGGAACGCGGTTTTGAAACCCGGACGCTGTTCCGCGCGGGCAATACCGGGCAAAAAGAGCGCCGGACGGCTCATTCCCACACGCCGCGCCGGTATTACCAAAGCGGTGATGCGCGCGCGGAACGCGGGAGCGGGCGGCTTTCTTTGCGTTTGCCGGTATCGCGTGTTTCATGGAAGGCAGTATACCTGATATTTTGATTATCCGCAAGCGGTGTAAACCCGGTTGGGCGCGAAATCCGCGGGAACGGACCGGGGACGGGGCGGACGGCGGGGGGTAAATCTTGACAGAGCATGAAATACGGGGAGAATGAAACAATGGACGCGCCGCTGTTGTGCATCGAACATCTGGATGTTGAATTTACGACGCAGGAAGGCTCCGCGCGGGCGGTGCGGGATATGTCGCTTACCGTGGCGCGCGGCGAGGCGCTGGGCCTGGTGGGCGAGTCGGGGAGCGGGAAGTCCGTTACGGCGCTGACGCTGATGCGGCTGGTGCCCAATCCGCCCGGCAAGGTTCTGGGCGGGCGCATTATGTTTGAGGGGCGGGACATTCTGGCCATGAACGGCGCGGGCCTCAGGAACCTGCGGGGCAATGAAATCGCCATGATATTTCAGGAGCCGATGACATCCCTCAATCCGATTCATCAATGCGGCCGTCAAATTATGGAGCCGCTCATGATTCATCAGGGGCTGGGCAAAAAGGAAGCCGCCGCGCGCGCGCTCGACCTGCTTGCCACCACGGGGATTCCCGCTCCGGCGGGGCGTATGCGTGAATACCCCCATCAGCTTTCGGGCGGGATGCGCCAGCGGGTGATGATCGCCATGGCGCTGGCCTGCCGTCCCAAACTGCTGGTGGCCGATGAGCCGACCACGGCGCTGGATGTTACCATTCAGGCGCAAATTCTTGCCTTGATGAAGGAACTGCGGCGCGAAACCGGCGCGGCAATCATCATGATTACGCACGATCTTGGCGTCATTCTGGAAATGTGCGACCGCGTTGCGGTTATGTATGCGGGACAGATTGTGGAGGCCGCCTCCGTAACGGATCTGTTCCGGGAACCGGGGCATCCCTATGCGGAGGCGCTGCTGTATTCTGTGCCGGTTATCGGGCGGCGGCGGGAGCGGCTGTTTGCCATACGCGGCACGGTGCCGAATCCGTTCGATACCGTTACCGGGTGCGCTTTTGCCCCGCGCTGTGATTACGGCAACGCGGACTGCGCCGCCGAAGAGCCGCCCCTCCGGGAGGCCGGGCCGGGCCGTTTTGTGCGCTGTCATTTCCCCCGGAACAATGCCGCCCGGGGAAGCCCTGCCGGGATGGGCGGCGGTGAAAGCGGTGTTTCCGCACGGAGCAGAGACCATGGCGGACAGTAATACTGCCGCGTCCGGCAGCGTCCGCGCCGCCGGGGCGCCGCTTGTCCGCGCGGAACAGGTCCGCAAATACTTTCCCGCCGGGGGTATGCTTAACCTGAAACAGGAATTTACCCGCGCCGTGGACGGGGTAAGCCTCGATATTATGGCCGGGGAAACGTTTGGCCTCGTGGGAGAATCGGGCTGCGGGAAAAGTACCTTTGGGCGGGCGCTTATCGGGCTGTTTCCCCTCACTTCCGGGCGGGTTGTGTTTGACGGGGCGGATCTGGCCCTGCTCCGATCCCGCCGTCTCAAGGATTTTCGCGCCCGTATGCAGATTGTGTTTCAGGATCCCGGCAGCGCGCTCAATCCCCGGATCACGATTGGGGATTCCCTGCTCGAGCCGTTTGTTATTCACCACGCGCTTACCCGCGAAGAACGGCGGGAACGGATACAGTTTCTGATTGAGCGGGTGGGCCTTTCCGGGTATCACCTTTCCCGTTACCCGCATGAACTTTCCGGCGGCCAAAAACAGCGGGTGGGCATCGCCCGGGCGCTGGCGCTTAACCCCGCCCTGATTATCTGCGACGAGGCGGTTTCCGCACTGGACGTGTCGATTCAGGCGCAGGTTATCAATCTGCTTGCGGATTTACAGAAGGAATTTCACCTGACCTATCTTTTTATTTCCCATAACCTGAGCGTGGTACACCATGTCTCGAACCGGGTGGGGGTGATGTACCTGGGCAAACTTGTTGAGTCGGGGAGCCATGCCGATATTTTTGAGCGGCCCCGGCATCCCTATACAAAGGCGCTGCTTTCGGCGATTCCCGGCGGCGGTGTAGAGCGGATCATTCTTTCGGGGGATGTGCCCTCCCCGGCGCATCCGCCCGCGGGCTGCCGCTTCCATACCCGCTGTCCCCAATGCCGGGACTTCTGCCGCGCCGAAGAGCCGCCGCTGGAAGCGGTTGGCGCGGGCCATTACGCCGCATGTCATTTGAAATAAAAATCCCGTTTTGCGGCAGGCGCGCGTGAGCGGGGAAACGTCCCTTGCCGGCGCGGTGTATCAGGCGGTCCCCGGTTTTGAAGATCATCTGGTGTGGGAGCTTTCTGATCTGGCGGAAGCCGGGCCGTCCGGCGGGGCTTGCCGTATCGAAAACCGGGGGCCGCTGTACTGGTTCGCGGGTAAAGACGGGATGTCCGCCGAAGCCCCCGCCGTTTTCTGGGCGGCCAATACCTGGCTCCAGCCGTTTCGCCTGGAATTTGACTCAATTTCCCGCGCCGCGAACGCTCTCCGCGCAAAACAGCGGAACTGGGCCGCGGTACCGTATGCGGCGTTCCGGCGGACCGCGCTTATCGCGGAGAATCTCCCCCCGGTTGCGGAAAAACCACGGCCCTTTCCGTGGCTTTTCCCGGAACGTCCTATGGGCGCGTGGACCCTTCTTGACGCGCACACACTGATCGGTTCCGCCCGCTGTGCGAATCCCTTCCCCGCCGGGCGTATTGCATTTGAGGAAGACCACGCGGGGCCGCCCAGCCGGGCGTATCTTAAACTGTGGGAGGCGCTGGTCCGCGCGCGCCGCTGGCCGCTTCCGGGGGAACGCTGTCTTGACGCGGGCGCGAGTCCGGGCGGCTGGTCATGGGCGCTTGCCGCGCTGGGCGCGGAGGTTATCGCGGTGGATCGCGCCGGGCTTGACGAGCGGGTATTTCGCTTCCGCGATTCCGCAGGCGCGCCTTTGGTACGTTTTACGCGCCACGACGCCTTTACACTCAAGCCGGAGGATATTGGCCGTGTGGACTGGCTCTTTTGCGACGTGGTATGTTATCCCGGACGGCTTTACCGCTGGATAGAAGCGTGGCTTGCTTCAGGGCTTGCGGCGCATTATGTGTGCACGATAAAAATGCAGGGCACGCCCGGGGGCGGCGCGGAAGCGGCCCGGCCCGCGTGGCAAGACGGGATCGCCATTGCGCGGGAACTGGCCCGGATTCCGGGGAGTACGGTAACGCATCTCCACCACAACCGGCATGAACTTACCTGGATCCGGGTTTTACCGCCGGATGCCGGGGAAACCCCGCCCGCTCTGGAATCTCCCCGGCAGTAACGGTGTTTTTGGGCGCACCGTCCGCCGCCCGGAAGGACCGGTCATTCATTCTCGACAAGCGTTTCGAACAGGGCCGTATTGCAATTGTCGTGATTATTCTCCCGGTTTATCTGCGAGCGAAAATAATATGTCGTATTGTTTTGTATCTTTGCCAGAACATTCTCGATGGTCAGCAGGGTATTGATGCCGTTACCGGTTGTGATCTCCCGCACTTCCCATTTGTTGGTTCCGCTTACATAATCAGTGTAGGACGCAATATCGGGTGTGGTATCCATCGCCCATGCCCCTTCCGATGTAGCCCATTTGCCGGTCGCGGAAAAACTTAATGTATGATAGGTTCCATCGGCCATATAGATGATATAAAAACTGTGCGTTGTAATGTTTGTTTTTTTTACTTCATGCGAAATTGCTTTTCTGTCAAATGCCCGCATCCCATAGCCGCTGTAATTTTGCAGAACATTTTCCAGATACGACACCACATGCACCTCATTCTCAAGAACCGTGTTTCCGTCATACGGCATGCCCAATACAATACTGTAGGCGTGCAGGCTTGCACAGGACGCCGGTATACAGGCGCATAAAACCAGAGCGGCGGCATATTTCAGTACCGTAAATAATTTATTGGCAGTACGCCCGTTCGGTTTTACCGGCGCGCGGGCGGCTTTCGCGGCAGGCATGTTAAGGCGCAGCCCCCGGAGGGCGATTGCCGCGCTCCGGTTTTCTGCCATCGAACGCCGATCCTCCCGTCTGGCGGACAGTGCATTATCGTGCGTTATGTCGCTCTCCGGGTACGCCGCCGTATCCGCGTGTCGTGCTTGACCGGGAAACGGGGCATCTCTTACCCGGACCCGCTGTAAACGGGCCGCTGTGGGCGGATCTATCCCCTGAAAAAGAGATGGCGGTGAGAATTTGGGGGGGGGGGGGGGGGGGGGCGCAGGAACCGTGCCAAGTTAACGATTTTTAAAGAAAAAAAGTTCGCCGCCTTCTCAAACGCTTGCATCTCATAATATTCTACCAAATTCCGTAAAAAAGTCAAGCAATTTTATTCGCGGCGGGATAGTTTAGTGGCGTTGCGCATGCCGAAACCCCGCCCGGTAAGCTGCGGCCAGGCCGGTGGTCTGCGCTATGACGGGCCGGACCGTTCCAGATCGAGGAGGAATTGTTTGAGGGGAAGGCCGCCGCCATAACCGGTCAGGCTCCCGTTGCGTCCAATCACCCGGTGGCAGGGGATAATGATCACGATAGGGTTCCGGTTGTTTGCCATACCGACGGCCCTGACCGCGCGGGGGCTGCCAATCTTACCGGCGATGTCGCGGTAACTTTGGGTTTCGCCGTAGGGGATGGCCGTCAGCGCCCGCCAGACAGCGGTCTGGAAAGCCGTACCGCGCGGCGCGAGCGGAAGCTCAAAGGATTTTCTTTTACCGTCAAAATATTCGGCAAGCTGGCGCGCCGTTGTTTTGATCAGGGACGTTTCGGCTTTTTCAAAACCGCGCGGCGTCTCTCCGTTATCAAAAAACACCCGGATCAGTGCGCCGTCTTCTTCGGCAATGCCAAGCGCCACATTCGGGGCGCTTTCCCGTGCGGCCTGTGGGAACCGGTAAAAGAATACAGTTTTCATTGCGCCCTCCTTTTTTGCCGTACACAAGTATACCATAAAAACATTCGGGCGTCTCCCCGGGGCAGCATAAAATAGTTCTTTCGCGCCTGCGGAATGGGCCGAAACCCGGCATAACCCTGATAATTAGTGTCTGTCCACAAAGTCGGTTACTTTGCGGACAGACCTTGCATTTTCTTAGCCTTTAGGCTGCGAAAATGCGATTTTCAAGGAAGTCTGTCTATAATGTGTCCACATTATAG
>JAITGJ010000084.1 GCA_031280705.1 Spirochaetaceae bacterium | reverse complement strand
CCCGCATATTACGCGCAAACCCCAGGACGGCGCTCAACCACCATCACTTCCGCCGGGTTACCTCATGTTATGCCCAGGTAAAAACTCCGCACCGTTACCGGGTATTCGGCTTCGTCATCGTCCCGGTCCGGCTCGGACGCGGGACTGCCCATGGTAAAAGTTCCCCCCTCCACCGGCACAAAGCCCGGCGCCGGTAACGGCGACGCCGGTAACGGCGACGCCGGTAACGGCGACGCCGCCCGGCAATACCGCCTCCAGAAGGGCAAGGAAAGTAAACAGGAGTGTCTTTTTCATCGCGTCTTTTCCTTATTATTACTATGCTTCACGGCGTGAAGGAAAATTAGCAAAAAGGGCGGGAAAATCAAAATGACGGGATCCCCCGGGGCAGACGCGGGGGGTTTTGCGGCGCGGCCGCAAATCCCACGCCCAAGCCGCAGCGCGGCTTGGACAGCTTGCAACAAATTGCCTTTCCGGGTATACTCGGCGTTACCTTCTTGCCCGCCCTTTGGCGGGCCAAAAACAGTGTCCATAAGGAGGACCAATGCGTTACTATGAACTGATGGTCATCTTCCCGCTGGAGGAAGACCAGCATCAGGCCGGGCGGGAACGGCTTTTGGGCGATCTCGCGGCAAACGGGGTGGAAGTCGTCAAGACCGATGAAATCGGGGATCGCGCGCTCGCCTATGAAATCAAGAAGCGGCAGCGGGGGCGTTACGCGCTCTTCACCGTCAGGGCCGATCCGGCAAAAATCATCGTACTGGACCGGATTTTCAAACTCAACGCCAATCTTGTAAAGTTTCTTTTTGTCAGAATTGACGATGGCCAGGCGGCGTAAATGGCGGATATTAACCATGTCGTACTGGTCGGACGCCTTACCCGGGACGCGGAGCTCAAATATACCGCGGGCGGGCAGGCGGTCTGCAAATTTTCCGTTGCGGTGAACCGCCGGAAAAAATCCGGCGATCAGTGGGTGGACGAAGCAAACTTTTTCGATATTGTTCTCTGGGGCCGTCAGGGTGAGGCTCTGAATCAGTATCTGGTGAAGGGCAAACTGGTAGGGGTGGACGGTGAACTCCGCCAGGACCGCTGGGAACAGGACGGTCAGAACCGTTCCAAGGTCGAGATTGTGGCGAATAACCTTCAGCTTTTGGGGGGAACCGGTCCCGCGAGCGGCGGCGGCGGGAATTACGGAGGGTCTGGCGGCGGCGGTCTCGAGCGCCGGGGAGAGGAAGGACGCGGCGCGGGCCGCGAGGTCCCGGCGGACGGCGACGGGTTTACCGACGATATTCCTTTCTGAACGCGCGGAGTAACCGCGTCGCGGCTGCTTCGCAAACGTAAAAAACGGGACAAAATGCGCCGCTTCCAAAGCGGCGCGGCGCATGGCGCGGAGACGTGTCCAATCAAGGAGCATACGGTATGTCTGAAGAAAAATATACGGAAAGCGCCCCTCCCCCTCCCCGGCAGGACCGGGGAGAACGCGGGGAACGGGGCGAGCGCGGAGAGCGCGGCATGGAAGGCCAGATGGACGGCCGCGACGGCGAAGAGCGCGGCGGCCGGGGCAAGGGCAAGGTTTACTTCAAGAAAAAGGTCTGCAAGTTCTGCGCCCAGAAACTTAAAATTGATTACAAGGACGCGGACACCCTGCGCCGCTTTATCACCGAACGGGGCAAGATTCTTCCCCGGCGCATTACGGGAACCTGCGCCAGGCACCAGCGCGCCCTCGCGCTTGCCATCAAGCGGGCCAGGATTATCGCGCTGCTCCCCTTTGTGGCGGAGTGATGGGAAAAGGAGCCCCTGAATGAAAGTTATTTTGAACAAAGATTTGAACCCGCTGGGTGAAGAGGGGGATGTCCGGGAAGTCGCCAAAGGGTACGCCCGGAACTATCTTTTCCCGCGCGGCATCGCGCTGCCCTACACGGAAAGCACCGTCAGGCTGTTCGAATCCCGCCGGGAAGAAATCGAGGCGCGAAAAGCGGCCAAGCGCCAGGACGCGGCGGGACTCCGGGAAAAACTAGAGGCGCTGGAAATGGTGATCACCATGCCCGCCGGGGCGAACGGTAAACTATACGGCGCGGTAACCACGCAGCTTGTATCCGAAGAGCTCGCAAAACTGGGCTATCCCACGGAGCGGAAGAAAATCGAGCTTGCGGGAAACAGCATCAAAGCGGTTGGAAAGTTCCGCGCCGCGGTAAAATTGTACGAAAGCGCCTCGGCGGAAATCACGATTACGGTACAGGCGCAGGAGATAAAGACCGAAACGCGTTCCGCGTCTTCCGCGCGGCGGGGCCGCCGCCGGGATGAGGACGGGGAAACGCCGGACGCCGCCGCCGTTACCGGGGAAGAGGCTGAGCCTCCCGTGGGGGAAGACGCGGGAAGCTCCGCGCCGGAAGCGGCCCCGGACGCCCCGGAAACGGCCCCGCGGGAGGCCGCCGCCCAGGAAGCGGCCGGTTGACAGACGCCCCTGACGCCCCGGGTCAGGGGCGTTTTTCGGCGCGGGAAATGAGGCAGCGCGGATGAGCGGAACAAAAGACCGGATCCCCCCGCATAACGAGGACGCGGAAAAGGCCCTCCTCGGCGGCATGATGCTTGACGAAAACGCCGTTGCCGCGGTGATACCGTACGTTGAGCCCGCCGATTTTTATTCCAACGCGAACCGGCTTGTCTGTACCGCCATCATCTCGCTCTACAGCCGGGGGGTCAAGGCCGACATCGTTACGGTTGCCGAGGAGCTCAAAGCCGCAGGCAGCCTTGACGCCGCGGGGGGCTACGCCTATGTCGCGTCCCTTACCAGCGTAGTGCCCACCATTGCCAACAGTGAATACTACGCAAAAATTGTACAGGACCATTCGATACGCCGCGCCCTGATCCGCATAGCCGGTCAGACCGGAGCGGACGCCTACGATGAATCGCGGGAGTCCCGTGAAATTCTGGAAGAAGCGCAGCAGCGGTTTTTCGATCTGACCGATACCCGGCAGGGTTTCAACTACAAGAGCATCCGGGAGATCATCCCGAAAACCATTGAAATACTGGAAAAGCGGCGGAAAAATCCGCGTGATTATACCGGCGTGCCCTCCGGGTTTGATGAGCTTGACCGCATGACCTCCGGGTTTCAGCCCGCGGAACTGGTTATTGTCGGCGCGCGGCCCTCGGTGGGGAAAACCGCGCTGGCCCTGTCCATGGCGGCGAATATCACGCTGGGAAGAAACAGCGCGGGACAAAGCATGGAGCGGCAGATGCCCGCGGCTTTTTTTTCACTGGAAATGTCCGATCATTCCCTCATGATGCGCCTGCTTTCCGCGGAGGCGCATATCAGTTCCAATGCCCTGCGCACCAGTTACTACACCGCAAGCGACGGCGACCGGCTCATACAGGCCGCGGGCAAACTGTACGAAGCGCCGCTTTATTTTGTGGATATGCCCAATATGAAACTGCTCGATCTCCGCGCCCAGGCGCGGCGGCTCCGCTCGCAGGAAAAGGTAGAAATTATTTTTATTGATTATATTTCGCTGATAAACGCGGGGAACGCGGCCATTCCCCGGCACGAACAGGTAGCCGAAATTTCCCGTTCCCTTAAAAGCCTTGCGCGGGAACTTAATATTCCCATTGTCGCCCTTTCACAGATAAGCCGGGACGTTGAAAAGCGCAACGCGTCCGGCGCGGCGCGGCCCGTGCTCGCGGACCTGCGGGAATCGGGATCCATTGAGCAGGATGCGGATCTGGTACTGTTTCTGCACCGGGACAAAAAGGCGGATAAATCCGGCGAAAACGCGCAGGGCGCGCCGCCGGGCGGGGACGCCGACATACCCACCGACCTTATTGTCGCCAAACAGCGCAACGGCCCGACAGGACAGATACAGATACTGTTCCGCTCCCGGTACGCCCACTATGTCGCCATGGAACGGAACGCATAGGACCCGGTCCGCGCCGCGCCGCTATGGACGCGGCGCGGCGCGCGGAAAAGCGCCCCTTATCTTCCGGACGGGGAATACAGATAGCGGAAATATTCCATACCGGTGGAAAGCGTTTTGTCAAGGCGCGGGATCGTGGCGCGGTACGATTCGATGGCGCGCCAGAACTCGAAGAAATTCCGGTCCCGGTTATAGGCTTCCGCGTAAAGGCGGGCCGCCTCCGCATCGGCCTGCCCGCGAATCGCCTCCGCCCGCGCGTAGGCCGATGAAAGAATCGACTGCCGCTCACTGCTCATGCGGCCCATCCACTCGGCTTTCCGGCCTTCGCCCTCGGAGCGGAACCGCTGGGCGATCTGGTTACGTTCCTTGATCATCCGCGCGTACACCGACTGGGTAAGCTCGTCGCTGTAGCGGATCTGCCGCGTTACCACGTCGATAAGCTCGATGCCGTACTCGGGCACCATGCGCCGGGAACGGGCAAGCATTTCCTCCGCAAGCTGCCGCCGTCCCCGCTGTACCGGCTCCCGGCTGCCCTCCGCGGCGATGAGGGTTTGGACCGCATCCTGGCTGAGTATGTCTCCCGGCGATACGGCGCCGGCGTCTTCCTGGTTTTCGGGCCGTTCCAGAATGAGGTTTGAATTACGCACCGACTCGCGGAGATAGTTTTCCGCCACCACGGTACGCACTTCAGAATCAATAATTTCTCCCAGTTTGGAGTACGCGGCGTTCACCGTGGTAATTGATTCGTAAAATTGCTTCGGATCGGCAATGCGCCAGCGCGCGGTAACATCAACAAAAATATACTGCTTTTCCCGGGTAGGGATGCTTTTTTGTTCACCGTCAAAGGCCATGATGCGCCGGGGGTAGCGTACCACATCGTCGATAAAGGGCGCCTTGAAGTGCAGCCCCGCATCCGTAACGACATTGACGATTTTTCCCATCTGGACAATGACCGCCTGCTCGCCTTCATTGATCACATACAGGGAGCCCATGAGCAGTATTACTACCGCGAGAGCCGCAATAATCAAAATGGTAACCGTAATTTTTTTCATGATGCGCCTCCTACTGTCCCAGATTCCGGAGCGGAAGGAAATTGTCAAAATCCCGGTCAATAATGACCGTTCCCCCTTCCGCGCCGCCGAACACATCTTCTACCATTTCGTAGTAGAGCCGCTGGCGGGTAACTTCCGGCGCGCGGCGGTATTCGTCATAAACGGCGTTAAAGCGCGCCACATCGCCGGATGCCCGGTTAACCCGCTCGGCGGCGTACCCCTGGGCCTCCTGAATAACCTGCTCACGCTCGCCGCGCGCGCGGGGAATTTCGGCGTTGTAACTCTGCTGTCCCTCGTTGATAAGCCGGTTCATGTCCTGCTCGGCCTTGTTCACATCGTCAAACGCCTCCTGCACGCCCGCGGGCGGATCGATATTCTGGAGCTTGACGGCGATAACGTCGATTCCAAGCCCGATGCGCCGGAACGTATCGTTCATAAAAAGCGCGCCTTCCGATTCGATGGCGCTGCGCTCCGGCCCCATGATGTCCATGATCGCCCGGTCGCCGACCAGCATATTGATCGCCGAACGGGACACATCGCGGATGGTCCGTTCCTTTTCGTTTACGTTGAAAATCCACGCCACCGGGTCCGTGATGCGGTACTGAATAATCCATTCAACTTCGATGATATTCAGATCGCCGGTCAGCATCGTCGATTCACTTGACTGGCTGGTGTATGTCGCGGAAATGCCCGACTGGAGGGTGCGGAAGCCGAACTGTTCGGTCTGCACATTTTTTACATTGACAAGGTAATGCCGGTCAATGCCGAAGGGCAGTTTGAACCTGAGGCCGGGACCCTCGGTGGCGTGGTACTTGCCGAACCGGGTGATCACCGCCTCCTCGGCCTGGTCCACGATAAAAAAACTGGTTCCGGCAAGGATAACGGCCAGAATCGCCGCCACGGCAAGAACGGCTGTCGCCGGCTTGAAGAATTTAGGCACCCTGAACGGGATGATCTTTGACATTCGCTTTTCTCCCTGTGCGATAGTATGATAAGAAGCCTCCGCGCGCGCGCCGCAAGGCCCGTTATCAATATAATACCGAAAGACGCGCGATCATGTTACCGTCCGGTAGAGCCGCCAGTTAATCCCGTAGTGATGCACCCTGAGTCCCATGCGCCGCCCGGTTATGCCCAACTGCCGCGCGGCCAGGGCCATGTTGCCGCCCGAAATTTTAAGGGCGTCGATGATCATGTCCTTCTCCACGCGGGAAAGGGCCGCGTCCAGTGTGGTGGTGGGCTCCGTGCTGGTGGAAAGGGGCGACTGGAGGCTCGGCGGCAGGTGATAGGAATGAATCACCATGTCCTCCGTAAGGATCACCGCCCGCTCAATACAGTTTTCCAGTTCCCGGACATTTCCCGGCCAGGCATACCCGGTAAGGAGGTCGATGGCTGATCCCGAAATCCGCTTGACGCGCTTCCCGTTCCGTTCGGCGTATTTTTCCGCAAAATGATCGGCAAGGAGCATAATGTCCCCCTTCCGTTCCCTGAGCGGCGGAATATGCAGGGGGAAAACATTGAGGCGGTAAAAAAGGTCCTCCCGGAACCGGCCCGTTCGCACTTCGTCATCCAGCTTGCGGTTGGTGGCGGCAATGAGACGGACATCAATCTTGATGACGGCATCCCCCCCTACCCGCTCAAATTCCCGCTCCTGGAGTACCCGGAGCAGCTTTGCCTGTACCGCGGGGGAAAGTTCCCCGATTTCGTCCAGAAAAATCGTGCCCCGGTGGGCAAGCTCGAACCGGCCCTGCCGCCGGGCGGCGGCCCCGGTAAAGGCCCCCTTTTCGTGGCCGAACAGTTCGCTCTCAATAACCGATTCGGGCAGGGCCGCGCAGTTTACCTTGATAAACGCCGCCCCGGCGCGTTTTGAAAGCCGGTGCAGTTCCGCGGCCACCAGTTCCTTCCCCGTCCCCGACTCCCCGGTAATAAGCACTGTCGCGCCGCTGGGGGCCACACGGGAAATCATTTCGTACACTTCCCGCATACGGCTCCCCGTGCCGATAATCGGGCTTTCCGGGGAAACGCGCCTCCCGCGCGGCGCGGCGTCTTCCCCGGCGTCTTCTGCGCGGCGGGCGCGTTCCTCCGCCATCCGTTCGCGGAATTTCGCCGCGTCCGCGATAAGCGCGGCGGCCTTTTCAAGCAGGGCGCGATCCCGCTTCATCCGCCGCTCGCGGGAACCTTCCCCGTGCCGCCGCTCGGCGCTCAGCGTGCCGGTAACGTCCGCGCCCGAACAAACCGGAACGCAGTACCAGGAACAGCCGGAAAGGTCCTCCCGTGTCCGGTTTTTCATGTGGGGGAGGGAATCGTGCCCGCGCGCAAGGTCCGGCACGGTAAGGGGCGCGGCGGATTCAAAGACCCGCCCCACGGCGCCCGCTCCCAGACGAAACACCCCCCCGCTTTTTTCGCCCGGCGAGAGACCGCGCGCCTCCACGACGCGGAGAAGCCCCGACGCGCGGTCAAGCAGGGTTACCATCCCCCGGGAAAGCCCCGCCTGATCCTCCAGAATACCCAAAAGGGGACCGAACGCGGCGCGGAATTCGAGGTGCTTGTCAAAAGTGCGGGCAATATCGAACAGCATACGAAGCTCTATCCGCTCCCACGCGGCTTCGTCGCCGCCGGAGAGAGGCGCTTCACCCTCCCGCGCGTCCTTTGTCATGGGGGAACAATACTACCATTTACACGAAAAATACAATGCTCAGGGGTTTTGGGCGCGCGCCGGGGGCATCCTCACGGGACGCCTCCGGGCTTCCGCGCGGGATTTCCCTCCGGGCGAATGCGGGGTTGTGGTTTTTGCCTTTGGCAAAAACCCACGCCCTGAGCCGCCCCCGAACAGACGCGGGGTTTTGCGGCGAGGCCGCAAAACCCAAGACCAACAAGCGGCCACCGCGTGGCCCACTCTCGAACAGATGCGGGGTTTTGCGGCGGAGCCGCAAAACCCAAGACCAACAAGCGGCCACCATGTGGCCGCTTGTTGGTCAGTGAACCCGCCGGAAGAAAACCGCGACTTTGATCTTGTCTACACCCGGCAGTTTACCCGTACTCTGTACCATGCCCTCCGTTACAACCCACGGCAAATAATTAAAATTATGCATCCATTGCCGTATCCGGTAGTAACCCAGGGTAAAAAGGTCGTTATCAATGCCCACCTGATTGGTGGCCACGGCTGACAGGTTATCCGCGACAAAAAAACCCGTTCCCATATTGTTCATGTTGCTTACATCGGGAGGATTTGTTGACGGGCTGAATCCCCGGAATGTCCAGCCCGTTTTGGCCTTCAGGGTAAGCACCACGGCGTAGTAACCGCCGGTCAGGGCCGTCGTGCCGCCGGGATCAGTGCCATTGGCGCTGTGCTGCCCCAACATCCCCTGACTGCTGTTGCCGTACAGTTTCTTGTCCGCCAGATTAAGCCGCCGTGCCCAACCATGGACACCGCTGTTGCAATGATAATCCGTACCGCGCATATCCCACGAAATCGTATAATGTATATTGGCGGAATCGTGTTCCACAATACCATAATGATCCGGCGTACAGGCGGGATGGTAGTACCACTGGTACGATTCCACTTCGTACTGGGTTTTGCCGCCCAGCGATGCATCAACCAGAGACGTAAGATCTTTCCCGCTAGATACGGCCTGAAACGTAAGATTCCGGTCGTTCACCGTGGAAAAATTCGCGCGGGCAAGGTTGGTGGCCTGTACCGTAAGCGACGGGTTTTTCCACTGGAGCGCGATGGTTTTACTCGCGTCATTGACAATGTGGAGATCGCAGTAATTCTCCCTGTTCCGGCCAAACCAGAGGTCCTGCGTGAGGCCCGTCCCCTTGGGATCAAGCACCCGGACCGCGTACACGCCCGGCGGCAGGCAGAACTCAAGCGTTTCCGTGGAAGAGAGCGTGCCGGTAAACTGATACACGATAAAGCGGTCCGGCACATCCCCGCCCTTGGTGCCGGTAATATCGTGCAGGTCTCCGCCCTCACTGATGAGGTTTCTGGAAGCCTGCGGCGCGAGCAGCGTTTTATTCGACTGTACCACGCCGAACACATAAGCGTCCTTGCCCAGGTAAAAATCCGGAAGCGCGTTGGCGGGAACCGCCACACCGGCATTGCTCATCACGGGGAGTTCCGTTTCTGAAGCGGCCAGCACCTGCACGCGCGTAACGGGCCCGTCCGTACCCAGAAGCCCCGCGTGGTGGAGTTGTACCGTTACCGCGCCCGTGGGCGTGTCGCGGTCCGGCACGCCCGGCGTGTACGGATCAAAATTGTACACTTTTGCCGCGCCCCCCGCGATAAAAATATTCCCGCAGTCGTAGGTAATAAGTTTTTCGTTGATCGTTACGCCGCTTACCGTGTGCGCGGGACTCGCCGTGTAATACGCCCAGTGGTACGAGCCGCCCACGATGAGCAGTTTGTACGCGCCTTCAGGGAGTCCCGTAAAGCTGTTGAATTCGCCCCTCACCACAAACGGTTCGCCCGTGTAATCGCTCATGCCGTTGTAGCGTAAAACGCTGTTGGCGGGCGCTTTGGGGTAGGCGGCGTTTGCGGGCGGCACATAATCCTGCCACACGCCGGAAGCGGTCTCTTTATACAAATAGATTTTGAACACCTTGAACGGCAGCTTCCCGGAGTAGTGATTGTACACGGTAAGCGCGCCGGTCGTGGCGCTTCCGCCGCCGCCCCCGCCGCCTACCGTGGTTTTTGACGAATCCTCCGTAATAAATACTTCGCTGATCGTTTCGTCAATCACGCGGGCCACTTCTTCGTAGTATTCGTTTGTCGCCACGTAGCACTGGACGATATAGTCCCGCCGTGAGCCGGGCAGGTCCCCCGCACGGAGCGCCCGCACCTGCGAGCCGCCGCCCTGCGGGATGGGACCGGAAAGCCCCACTTCTTCCGCCGCGTAAGCGTTCACCTGTGTGCGGACCACCACGCGCGTCAGCGGATCGTTGAGCAGTTTGTTTACCATGCGGAGCGACCCGAACCCGGAGGGGGGCCGGTCCGTGAGCAGAGAATCGGTGTATTCAACATCCACCGCCTGCCCCGCGATTATCGTGCGCGACACGGCCACCGTGGGAATGTCTTTTCCCAAAACGCGGAAACGAATGGCCCAGCTTCCGCGCGGGAGGATCAGGTCCGGGGAAGACGCCTGTCCCGCGGCGATGTTGCCGCTCATGCCCGCGGGCGCGGGGATAGCCACCTCGATCCAGCTTGCGCCGTTGTTGTACTCAACACCCGTAATAATGGAAACGGGGGATTTATTGACCACGTGCAGAAAACCTTCGTCATCGGAGATAATGGTACCGGGGTCGGTGTTGCCGGACAGGTCCGCGTCAGTCGGCGGGAGCCACTGCGTCTCAAGCGAGCCGCGCCCGGCAGTCGTCTTGTAAAAATAAACCGTGGCGGCGCTGCCCTCGGTTACCAT
>JAITGJ010000067.1 GCA_031280705.1 Spirochaetaceae bacterium | reverse complement strand
GTATTTACCGGTACGGCAAAGCCGATGCCCACGGAACCGCCTGAGGGGGAATAAATCATCGTATTGATACCGATCATCCGGCCCTGGGCGTCAAGGAGCGGCCCACCGGAATTGCCGGGATTGATGGAGGCATCGGTCTGGATCATATCCCGAATAATATTTTGCCGGGATGTCTGAATGGGCCGCCCAAGCCCCGATACAATGCCGACGGTCAGCGTGCGTTCCAGCGCAAACGGATTCCCGATGGCGAGAACCCGCTGCCCCACCCGGAGGTTTGACGAATCCCCAAAGGGTATGGTCTTTAACTGCGCGCCCGCGGGCGGCTCGAATTTCAGAACCGCGATATCATTTTCCGGGTCCGTTCCAACCACGCTTCCCTCGATCTGGGAGCCGTCCGCCAGATTGATGTGTACTTTGTAGGCGTTTTCGATGACGTGGTTATTGGTGAGCACGTACCCCTGCGTGCCGATAATTGAGCCGGACCCTGAACCGCCGTCCTGGGGAACCGGCTCAAGAAACCAGTTGATGCCCACTGTTTCCGTGGTGATATTGACCACCGCCTCGTTAAACTGTTCGTAAACGGCGATATTTTCCCGTTCATCCTGGGTAAAGGGCGCGAGGTCCTGCGTGTTGAGCTGCAGGGTAGAAGGGTAGGTCTGGAGCCGGTTCAGGGCGTCAAGCGGGTCCTTCTCCGCGGCTTCCCCGCCCCCGTCCCGGGCCGAAACGGCGGAAGGGGACTTGCCGGCAGGCAAAAATCCAATGCCCACGGCAAATAGAATAACCATGAGACCGGTCAAAATGGCAAAAAAAGCAACCTGTCCCCGGCTGTAGAGCTTCATGGTAGGCGTCCTCCCGTGAATCAAGAGCGTTATGCTGAAACGCCGCCAAGTTGACGCAGTTTCAGAACAACTTCCGTTTAATGGTTCACGTGAGTTCCACGTGATATGATAATTATAGCAAAAAAACCGATAATGAAAAAGAGATGTCCAACATTGCGCCCATACCATACGCCGTCCGTTCCGTCCGCGCCGCGGGTTTATTGCTTTTTTTCATGTTTGCCGCCGCGCGGCCGGCGTTTTCCGCGCCGGACGGCCCTCTTTCCCGTATCAGCGACGATTCGGCCCTGCGCCGTTCCCTGATATCCACCTGGTTCAACGAAATCCCGGCGCGGGTTCTTGCCGCCCGGCCCTTTCTGCATACCCTTCCCGGCGGGGACCGCGTTGAGGTACGCACGGTGGATCAGGGCGCGGAATTTACCATCGTGCTTGCCCGGGAGTACAACGCAAGCGGCGATTTTCCCGGCTGGGCCCAGGGTTCTTTTGCCCTGACCCGCAGCCGCGCGACAGGCGCGCGTGTCCGTATACGGATATTTCCCCGAAGCGACGCCGCCGTTTTTGTGCAGCTCCGCCCCGAAGCGGGCGGTAAAAGCCTTTTGGATGTGGTGGTTTACGACGCCTATATTGTGCAGTCCCGCCGCGTGCCGCTGGAATTTGAGCGGCTTCTCCAAATTCCCGTGGAGGAAATATACCGCGCGGCGGGAAACGCCTTTCCCCGGCGTTACTTTGAGCCGGACGTGGACCGTTACCGTGATGTACGCGCCCTCGTAACGTCCGTCCGGGGGGGCCTTCCCGGCCTGGTGTTCCGCGAGGACGGCGCTATCGACAGTGAGGGAAATTATGTCTTTATCAAGGATATGCGTCCCCAGCCAGGGCGGGGCGGCCTTAACTGTTCGGGCTTTGCCAAATGGTTTGTGGACGGCCTCTTGCGGCCCCTCACCGGCGCGCGTCTGTCCATAGAACCGCTCAAGGCGGCGTTTGGCGAGCGGGGATCGGAATTTACCGATCCCTGGGAGGCGATCCGGGATCCGTTTTTTGGGCTTGACTGGACCCGGAATCTCGCCGCCCGCGCGAATGGCGCGCTTCGTTCGGCGGCATTTGGGACAGTGGAAGAATTTGAGGTACGCGCGGCCCCGTTCAGCGCGTTGATCACGCGGAACAGCCGGGGCATCCCCACGGGAAACCGCTCATATCCGGGTTTTTTGCTCAATGCCGGGTTCGGCATTGAAGGTATTGAGGCGCTGCTTTACACGCTGGCCATCGACGAGCCGGGGCGCGTGTATCTTGCGTCAGTGAGCCAGGAAATGGATCCCGCGCCCCGGATGCGTCAACATTTTCACGTGGCGGTTTTGATTCCGTATTTCGACGAGTACGGGCGGTTTACGGTTACGGTATTTGAGAGCGCTGAAGAAACTTCTTTTGCCCGTTTCAAAACCCGCTACGGCGCCGGGACCTGCGTCAATCTGTCACGGATTCCGGTGGAAGCCGCGTTCACGCCCTGAATCCGCTCAGAGCCTGTTTAAAATCTGGAATTGTGGCGTTGCAAAACGCCAAAATTTTACCTTGCAGGCTCTAAAAGAGCCCGAAAATCGGGATTTTTGTGGTCCATTGACCGCAAAAATTCACTATTTGAACAGGCTCTTAGCTTGCCGCGGCTTTTTTGGGCAGGGCCGCCTGAATACGGGCGACCAGGGCTTCCATTTCCCGGCGGAAGGAACCGAGGCGTTTTTCCACCTCCGCCATGTCTCCGTTTTTTCCCGCCGCTTCCAGTTCCGCCGCCTGCCGGGCGAGTCCTTCCGCGCCGATGCTGGCCGAGGCCCCTTTCAGGGCGTGGAGTTGGACACAGAATTCGCGGATGGTCTCCCCGTCAGGAAGGAGCAAATTCGGCAGGCGGTTCATCACATCCTCACAGTACAGGGCGAGCACATCGGAGTACATGGTCCAGGTGAAGGACGCGGTGAGGGTCATTCCCGCTTCTATATCTATGCCGTCGATGGGGGTACTGCCCTCCGTATCGGGCGGCGGGATGTCAAAAATCAACCCGCTTTTTTTCGTCCCGCCGCCGGTTGACGCGCCGGAGGAAACCGGACGCGGGGCCGTTTCGGGCGTATTTTCCATGCCGCTCACGGGGACCTGTTTTTCCTTCGGTATCCACTTGAGCAGCACTTCTTCCAGTTTGTGTATCTCGATGGGTTTGGCGAGGTAGTCGTTAAAGCCGTTTTGCAGGAACATTTCGCGCATGCCAAAAATCGCGTTTGCCGTAAGCGCGACAATCGGCAGGGCCTGAAACCGCGGCCCTTTCAGCGAGCGGATTGCGCTCGCCGTTTCGATGCCGTCCATGCCGGGCATCATGTGGTCCAGAAATATCACGTCATAATGATGCTTCCGCACCAGTTCCACCGCGCCGGGGCCGTCATCGCAGGTATCGATGGCAGGCTGGTAGAGCGAGAGCAGCCCTTCCGCGACTTTGATGTTGGTGGCGATGTCGTCAACAATAAGAACCCGCGCATCCGGGATGATGAACGAAACCGGACGCTGGCCCCGCTGATCATAAATCGTGCGGTGATTCAGGACATTGGCGATGCTTACCACCCAGCCGGGCATGGTCAGCATGGGAATATGATGGAACGAAACCATCTCCCCCGGATTGGCGAGGAACACGGGGTGGGTGGGCAGGAAGCCCGTTTTTATCCGGTCCACGGTTTCTTCCACCAGGTCCGCCGTAACGAAGGCGTACCGGTAGCCGCCCCGGTCCAGTTCCCGGAAAAATTCCTCCCGGACGGCGGAGTGTTTTGCCGGAACGCCGAGACTCTCCAGGTTTTCAAGGAGGGAGGCGGCGTAGCGCTGTTCCTCCGTAAAGCAGATGACCCGCTTGTCCTGGGGGGCCTCGACTGAGGCAAGCGCCGTTTCTTCCTCAAATTTCTGGAGTACCGTGGCGGTAAATACCGAGCCTGAGCCGTATTCGCTCTGAATCGTGATATCGCCGCCCATCGCCTGGCAGAGATTCCGGGTGATCACGAGCCCCAGTCCCGCGCCTTCGACGCCCCGGTTGCCTTCCGGGTCCAGCCGCACAAAATTTTCGAATAGCGCGGCCATATCTTCTCTTCTAATGCCCACGCCGCTGTCGGTAATCTTGATCGTGAGGAGTACCGTATCGTCCGGGACAAGTTTCCCGCGGATGTCCAGGGAAACGAAGCCTTCCCGGGTATACTTTACCGCGTTGGACAACAGATTGAGCAGAATTTGTTTGATCCGCGTTTCGTCCCCCACGAGGGCGTTCGGGATACCGGGAGCCACAAACGAGGTAAACACGACCGGTTTATCCGCCAACTGGACCCGGATCATGCTTAAAACATCGTTCAGGAGGGAAGAAAAATAGTAGGAAACCGGGGTGATTTTCAGGTTTCCCGACTCAATGCGGGAAATGTCCAAAATATCATTGATGATGGCGAGGAGCGAATTGGCCGCCCGCTTGATTCCCGCCACATAATCCACCATCCGCACGGGATCGCTTTCCCGCAGGGCCAGTTCGCTCATGCCCAGCACCGTGTTCATGGGGGTGCGTACCTCGTGGCTCATCTGCGCGAGGAACGCCGATTTATAGGCGCTGATTTCGTCGGCGCGAATTTGGGCGGCGTTGATACGGAGCATGAGGAGGCTGAAGAGCAGAATCATGATAAGGCCCATAAAGGCCGGATTGATTTCCAGCGCGTACAGGCTGCTGTAGTATTCTTCCAGCGGCATGATCTGTACCGCGTACCAGCCGTTTTCCAAAAGCCGGGAAAACGCCGTGGACGCCGCGCCGTTGATGTCCGTAATCCGGTCGTTCCAGAGCCGCCCGTTTAGCCGGAACGAATTTGCCGCGGTGGCGTACTCAAAACTCAACTCGTCCAGTTTTTTCCCCAGGAGGGCCGGATCGGGGTGGCACACGATGACGAAGTCCTCATCGAGCACCATCCCGTAGCCGCGCAGGTTCATTCCGTGGGCGTAATGCTCGCTGAACCAGGCGAGGTCCACATCCATTGCCAAAACTCCGTAATACGCGCCGGTTTCGCCGTACATGCTCCGCACCATCGTGATCACGGGCTTGCCCGTGATCATATCGACATAAGGCGCGGTAACGGCGAATTCCCCCTCTTTAAGGCCCGCTCCCGCCCTGAACCAGGGCCGCGACTCGGGGGGATGTTCGGGTCCGGGATCGAATCCGCCCACGCCGTCCACAAAATCGCCGTTCAGGTAGCCGTATACGCCCAAAAATCCCGGCGCGCCGTTTTCCTCCCGGTGCATCCAGGTGCTTGTTCCGCGCAGGTAATCGGTGAGCCGCTGGGAATCTGAACCCCGGTCCAGAAGAACGCCTAAATAGTTACAAATACTGAGAACTTCCACCTCCGCCATGGTGAGGCCGTGGGCGATATTCGTCTCGGTAATATCAAAAATATGATTGATATTCTCCTCGGTCTGCGCGGTGAATACATTGTGGGCGGAAAAGTAGCTTACAACGCCCATCACCGCAAAGGCCGCAATTATCAGGGCAATGTAGGGTGATGTTTTACGTAACAATTGCGTAAAATTCATGGTTGCCTTTATTATAAACCAGATTCTATAGAGAAGGAAGGGAGAATTTTACTAAATACGCGGGAAATTTTCTGTATTCCAGCTTTTTCCCGCTGTTTCAGGATGCGCCATGCCCATTTGGCCGGGGAAACGTAAAAAACCCGGCCCGAAAGCCGGGTTTTTTATCATACGCCGGGTGGGTTATTCGATTATGGCGATAATATCGGCAAATTTGAGTATCAGATGATCCTCATTGTCGATTTTTATCTGGGCGCCCGCGTATTTGTCGTGCATGACCCGCTGGCCCGCCTTTACCTTGATAACCTCGGTATCGTCCCCAATGGCGACGACAATCCCGGCCTGTGTCTTTTCCTGGGCGTTATCAGGGATGATGATGCCTCCGGCGGTTTTGCTCTCGTTCTTTTCGAGTTTTACCAGAACCCGGTCGCCCAACGGTATAATCTTCATATACTTCCTCCGTAGAAAATATGGCAGTTAGTGTATTTGTTAATGGAATATACAAAAAAACGGCGGAAGTTGTCAAGTGCTTTGCCCCCGTTTTTTTGAGCGCCGTTGACGCTCAAAAGGCCGCGGGTTTTCGGGCGGGCCGGGGTGGCAAAGCCGCCGTGGAACGCGCCCGGAAGCACCGCCCGGCGTCATTTCTCATCAAGCAGCCCATGTACCTCAGCGGCGGTCGAAAGGGCCAGGGCGCGGCGGGCAAGTTCCTGGCAGCGCTCCTGGTTCAGGGCGCGGATACCCGCTTTTACGCCGGCAACCAGGGAGGCGGACACGCTCAA
>JAITGJ010000103.1 GCA_031280705.1 Spirochaetaceae bacterium | reverse complement strand
ATTCCAAAAAAGAGAGGTTTCTTGTTCATAAGAAACTCCTTTTCTTTGCGGGCAGAATCGGATAGACTTGCCCGCGTATTCCCTGCCCATACGGGCACGGGTACCCGCCGTCCGCGCGCGAAGCCGCTAAACTTTATACGCGCGGACCGGCGGCTTTTTACTCGGCGGTTCCCTTGCCGGAAACCACCGGGTTTTCCTGTTTCATACCATCCGGGGTGCCTATTCCACACTAGACGGCGCGCTTCCCGCGCCCCATCAGGCGTCTTTGTCCGGAACCGGACGGTTTCTGTATTTGGAATGAGTTAGTTCCCTTGTTGGGAACCAGTTAGCTCCCTTGTTGGGAACCTACTGGTTCCCTTGTTGGAACCCCTCAGGGTTCCGTCTTGAAACCCGGTTGGGCGCTAAGTTCACACCCCTTGGGGTTTCAGGTTCGCGCCCCTCAGGGTTCTGTCTTGAAACCTGATCGGGCGCTAAGTTCACACCCGCCGGGGCTTGAACAAGGAACCCGCCCCGGTTCATGCCACCGTCAAAACCGGACCGGACGCGATGGTGCGGGGGGCTTTAAGGACCGTGCTGCTATGCGAAAACCGCGTTACCACTTCCACCTTGTACGTCCCCGCCGCAAGCGGCGGTATCAGCCCCAGTAATTCATTACTGCGGTTATTGCCCAGGCGCTCACTGATTTTGACGCGCGCGCCGTCCGCCTGCGCCACAAACCACACGCCCACTTCGCTTTCTTCACCCTCCACCTTTATCTTGTGCCCGGTTATATGGACCATGTTCCCCGGCGTTAAAACGCTGTTGACCGCCCCGCTGTGCACGTCGATAATCTCGTCTATATACGCGCCGTCCCCGGCAATGCCCTCGTTTTCTATCTTCACTTTGAGCAGCAGTTCTTTCAGGTGCCGCAGCGCACGGAAGGCAACGTGCAGGTTCTCCGCGCCGATATGGTCGTTCGCGCCGTGGTACGTGCCTCCAATGCCGGTGTGGAGCGAGCAGAACGAACCGAACTGGACAGAAAAGCCGTCAAGGAGCTGGTAGATTATCTCGTTGATAAAGATGCGCGCGTGCTCGGCCAGGTCTTCGTACTGCCCGGTAAAGCCGCCCCGGTTCTTCGCGGCGGCGCACACATCTTCTATAGAAAGGGGCGCTTCCGCCTTCGCCCGCGCCACATACGCGCCCGCTCCCTTGCCGAGGTAATTGGGATACAACTTTGCTTCTATTTTGTGGAGGATTTCGGTTACTTCATTGATTACTGCCATGCGGGACTCCTTTGGAAATATATTTTCCCCAGGTGGTTGTTGGGGATGATGATTTATGAACTATCCGCCGCGCGGCGGCGGGCATTTTCATGTGTGTGGGAGACGGTAAATCTATATGGGATAAGGGTTTGTTTACAGTACGATACGAATTGACAGGTTGGGGGGGGAGGGGACCTGGTACGCGAAAATTACGCAATCCGGCATAGGTACCTGTATCATATCTTTACCCCCTTTCTACCCAATATCTGCCGGGGCACGCCCGGCCCCGGTGTCATCCATACGGGGATGGTATCACGCTTCGTTTGAAGTTGTCAACTGCCCAACGTACAAAAACCTGCGGGTTTTGTACGTTGGGCTTGGGTTTTTGCGCTTCACGCAAAAACCCCGCAGGGGTTTGGGCAGTTTTGAGGCTTGAGCAGCAGTTGACCCCCCGCGGGTTTGCCGCTACCATAACGGCGGAGGAAGCCATGAGTACGGATGTTTACCAGAAACGCTGGCGGCGGGCGCGGGAATTGATGGACGCGGCGGGAGTTTCCGCCCTGTTCCTCGTGCCCACAACAGACCTGTACTATATGACGGGGTTTCGGGGGCATATCGGCGACCGGCTTACGGCGTTTGTGCTCTTGCCGGAGCGCCGGGACGTTTCCCCGGCGTTTTTTCTGTACCCGGCGTTTGAAAAGGCCGCGATAAACCGGGAACTCCTGGAGAGCGCCGAATGTGTTCCCTATCGCGACGGCGAGGATCCCTACCGGGCGTTAACCGCCCTGTTCCCGGAGCCGGACGGCCTTATCGCCGTGGATACGCGCCTCTGGAGCGGCGTTCTCCTCTCGCTGGAATCTGCCATGCCCCGCGCCCGCTGGCTTGACGCGGAAAAGATTATTGCCCCCATGCGGCTTCAGAAAGACGCCGCCGAACGCGCCCTGCTTGAAGAAGCGCAGAGCCGCGCGGGGCGGGCGCTTATGGAACTGTTCGCCTGGGGGCTTACGGGCCGGACCGAGCGGGAAACGGCGGAGAAACTAACCGGCTTCTGCGCCGGGGCGGGCCTTGAACGGGCGGATTGGGGGCCTGTTGTCGCGTCCGGGGAGAACAGCGCGATTCCCCATCACGAAAGCGGCGATAAAGTGATCGGTAAGGGCGAACCGGTGGTTATCGACTTTGGCGGCGTGTACGCGGGCTATCAGGCCGACATTACCCGCACGCCCGTAACCGGAGCGGCATCCGGCGAATTCCGCGCGGTGTACGAAACCGTGCTTGCCGCAAACGAGGCCGCTTTCCGCGCGGCGCGTGTCGGCGCGTCCTCCGCCTCTGTTGACGCCGCCGCGCGGGACGTTATTGCCCGCGCGGGGTACGGTGATTATTTTACCCACCGGCTGGGGCACGGTATCGGCCTGGACATTCACGAAGCCCCCTACATGGTCGGCGGCAGCGCGCTTTCCCTCGCGCCCGGCATGGCCTTTTCCGATGAGCCGGGGATTTATCTTCCCGGCAAATTCGGCGTCCGCATCGAGGATATTTTGTTTATGGGCGGGGAAACGGCGGAACGGCTTACGGCTTTTCCCCGGGAGCTTAGGGAACTATAGGCCGCGGGCTTCCGCGCCGCCGCCCGGCGGCCAAAGCGGACGCGCTCCGCGCGTATCAGGGAGAGGAGAACACAGGTATGGAAAATCAGGCAAAGTCCGTCAAACTATTCTGGGAAGACCCCTATGCCGTAAGCGCCGATGTCAAAATCACTTCGGCGGAAGGACCCTCGGTTACGCTGGACCGGACGGTTGGTTTTGCGTGGCCGGGCGGTCAGCTTGCCGACACGGGAACCATCGGCGGGTGGCCCATTCTCGGCGCAAAGTACGACGGTGGAGAAATTTACTACACGCTTGATGTTGGGCACCGGCTGAAAACCGGCGACACCGTTACCATGAACATTGACTGGCGTCTGCGGTATATTTACATGCGGCTTCACTTCGCCGCGGAACTTGCCATCGTGATACTGCACAAACACTTTGCCATCGCGCCTGAACTGCTTGTCCGCGCGGATATTTTGAGTACAAAAGCCGCGCTTGAATACCACTGGGATGACGGCGGGCGGCCCGCGTTCACGAACCTTGCGGAAACGTTTCCCGTACTGGAACGCGAACTCCGGTCGCTTATCGGCGCGGATCACCCCATTATCAGCGGCTGGCTGGACCGGGAAACGGAAAAGCGCTATTGGGAAATCGCGGGTCTCGCAAAAGTCCCCTGCAATGGAACGCACCTGCGCCGTACCGGAGAAATCGGCGCGTTCCGCCTTGCGTACGCCGCTCCCGCGCCGGATGTCGAGGGCGTACACATCTTTCTCGCCTGAAATTTTCCCCGCCCCTGGGGAACCGCCGATTAAATCGAAATGTAACCGGCCGCGAATGGACACAAATAGCGCACATAACGGTCAATTTTTAATGCTCCATTATTCAGCGCCACCCTGGAGCGGGTACACGCCGCCGTATTTTACGATTTCCGTGCCGCCGTATCCCTTGCCCTGGAGGTATTGCCTGAACGCCGCCGTTGCTTTGGGCTCGCCGTGGACAAGGAATATTTTTTTAAGCCGCGAACGGTCAAGCGCGCCGAGCCACGCGCCCGCCTCCGCATAGTCCGCGTGCGCGCTGAACGCGTTGATTTCTTCTACTTCGGCGCGGCGGCGGAACCACTGTCCGTGTATTTTTACTTCCGTCTCCCGGTTGCGGATGCGCCGTCCCAGCGTATTTTCCGCCATGTACCCCACGCAGAGGATGGTGGTGTTCGGGTCTTCGATGCTGTGAATCAAATGGTGTTGAATACGTCCCGCCTCGCACATGCCGTCCGCGGAAATGATGATAAGCGGACCGGGATGTTCGTTCAGCGCCTTTGATTCCTGCACCGATGTGGTGAAGTGCAGACTGTTAAACCCGAACGGGTTTTTGTGGTGCTTCATAAACGCTTCGTGAATTTCCTCATCATAACATTCGGGGTGTACCTGAAAAATTGTCGTCGCGTTTGAGGCCATGGGGGAATCGACAAATACCGGGATTTCCGGAATCACGCCGTCATCTTCAAGCAGGTGCAGATAGTACACCAGTTCCTGTGTGCGCTCGATGGCGAAGGCCGGAATGATGATGCGTCCCTTTTTTTCCACGGCGCGCCGCGCAATAGTGGCGAGTTTCCGCATGGCGTCATCGCTTGAGCCGTGGAGGCGGTCGCCGTAGGTGCTTTCCAGAACGATATAGTCCGGCGCGGGAAGATTTTTTTCCGGATCGCGGATAATGGGCTTCCCTTCGCGCCCCAGATCGCCTGAACAGAGAATGCGCGTCTCGTTTCCGCCCCGCGTGATCGTGATCATCGCCATGGCCGAACCGAGGATGTGCCCGGCATCGTAGAATTCAAGTTTGACGCCGTCGCCGATGGGGAGGGGGCGGCGGTAGGAAAGGCCGACCATCTGGTTCGCGGCGCGGACCACGTCTTCTTCGTCGTACAGCGGCTGCCAGTCGAATTTTTCACCCTGCTTTTTTGCCTGTTTGCGGAGGTACTCCGCGTCCCGCGCCTGGATTTTCGCGGAATCCATCATGATAAGGCTGGCGAGGTCCCGGCTTGCCGGGGTGGCGTAGATATTGCCCCCGTAGCCGCGTTTAGCGAGGAGGGGCAGCAGCCCGCAGTGATCGTAATGCCCGTGGGTAAGGATCGTCCCCTCGATCCGGTCCGCGCTGATGCCAAAGTCGCGGTTTTTCCGGTCCGCCTCGGCGCGGGAACCCTGAAAAGCCCCGCAATCAACAAGAAAGCTCCGCCCGTCCACCTCGATAATGTGTTTCGAGCCTGTAACCTCCCCGGCCGCGCCGAGGGAATAAAAGTTGATAGCCATTTTCAAAGAATAATCCAAAAAGGCAAAAAATAGAACCGTGCTCAAGCCGCAAAAGCCGGGCTTTGTCTTGAGGCGGCGCTTCGGCACAGCGGCCGCTCCGGTCCCTGCGTGGGCCAAAACCCGTTGGGCTTTGGCCATATTGAAGGGCCGCTTACCCGCCGGGGGTTCTCCGTTGGTATCACCTGTGTTGCCTGCGTCCATGGCGGTCCGGTAACTCCCGCGGGAGGATGGGGATACTGCACCGTAATGTCGAGGGGCCGCGCGGGAAACGGCGAATACGTCCGGTTGGGATTGTTTGGGTTGGGGTGGTTTACAACGTCGTTCTGGTCCGCCAGCAAAAATCACCTTCCGGCACAAAAGTGCCCGCCGCGTCATGGTGTCCATACTGGAGTTATCCATAGGAAATCATCCGCGTAATTTTGATATTCTGAGCGTTGAACCGGTGGGCCACATACCGAAGCGATTGTAT
>JAITGJ010000034.1 GCA_031280705.1 Spirochaetaceae bacterium | reverse complement strand
ACAATTGCCCAGGCTTGCCGGAACGCCGCGCTCCGGTCTTTCCCCCCGGCGGCCAGCTTGTTACCCAGCGCCATCGCCTTGCTTTTCAGTTCCTTGTTGGTCATGGTTCATATCTCCTTCGTATTCATTTTATAATTATATATATCACTTTACAAGAATAATGTCAAGAGGAAAATCATAAAAAAATGATTTTTTTTTGTTTTTATTGACGATTATAATTTTATAGTGTATTGTCTAATTAGGGGGTCTTATGCCATTTACAGCAGGAGAGAAAATAAAGGTTATCTTAGGACGACGGGGAATAACGCTTGCCGACCTTGCAAAAAGGACAGGCCAGTCTCAACCTAACATATCCAACAAAATGAGCCGGGATAATTTTTCGGAAAAGGAACTGAAAGAGATAGCCGCCGTCCTTGACTGCACCTTTGAGACGGTCTTCAAGATGAACGACACCGGGGAGGAGATATAATGCCCGAACTAAGCCGGTTTTATAACATCGTGATAAAAATGCTTTTCAAAGACACGGTTCAGCATAACAAGCCTCATGTCCACGTTTTTTATAATGAGCATGAAGCGTCCATCGGCATTGACGGGGAATTGCTGGCGGGAAGCCTGCCGGTCAAGGAAATGCGTCTTGTACTGGCATGGCTGGCTATCCACGAGGAGGAACTCTATACCGCATGGAATAAGGCGGTCAGCGGCATTCCCTTTGAAAGAATAGCCCCCCTGCAGTGAGGAATATTATGTATGAAAAAGACGGCGTAGTATATGCGGGAAACCCCGCACCGCTTCTGAAAGTCATAGCTGTCCAGCCTCTGGATGATTACCGTATGCGCCTTGAATTCTCTACCGGGGAAATAAGGGAGTTTAATTTTTTCCCCCTGCTAGATACCCCCTGTTTTCGGCCTTTACGGGAGAAGGCGTTATTTGATCAGGTCTATCTGGATCATGGGGTTCCGTCCTGGAATGGGGGAAATATAGACATAGCTCCGGAGGCGCTTTTTGAGGTGGAAACATGACGGCGTATGTGAAAACGACACCGGGGAGGAGATTTGACGGCCCAGGACATAGCCGGGAAGTACCCGGAGGCCGCCGCCTGGGGCGTTTTCTGGAGCCGCAGAGGCCCTGACCTCCGGGAACTGTTTTCAGTTCGGGACTACAGTAAAACATGCACGGTAAACCCGTAAACCCAAAACCCGGCATATCGAGTGATACTAAAAGTGACACTTTTGGTACAAGGCCAAAAACAATAACGCCTGATAAAACCAGTTTATGCGGTATAAAACCAGATAAAACGTCTCCTAAAGCCTTTAATATCTTTTCCGATACATAAATATACGTGGGTTAATAGCAGATAACAGTTACGCGAAGATTCAGGTACCAGTGCCTTCACCGGCATGGAAGTTCGAGTCTTCTTCTGGGCAAGAGGGCTCATTCTTTACCAGGTAAGGAATGAGCCGTTTAGCGCCTGCCCAAAAACGGGGGCATATCACTTTTAATCGCTGTTTTATGCTTTTGGGGGAACAGCGGGCAAGAAGAGACGGTATGCGTTACCCGTTTATCCTTTTGTGGTCAAGCCCGCAGCCCTCTCCCCTCCGCTTGAAAAAATTGAACCGGTTATTCCTGTGTTACCGCCGTCTGAGCGCGTCTTCCGCAAGCCGGAGGTCCTGCTCGAGCTGTCTGTTGCCGGGAAATTCTTCCAGCGCGGAACGCGCCTGATCCCGGGCCGCCATAAAACTCCCCCGGTTGTAGAGCCGGGCAAAGGCATTGTGGAGTTCCACCGTCCGGTTCTGCCGGTGCACGCGCAGGGCTTCCGCAAGCTGGGCGTTCTCTCCGTAACCGGCGATTGCCGCTTCAAGGTACGCCGCCGCCGCAAGCGGACCCTCCGCTCCGGCGATGCGCGAGCCTTCGTTGACAATAACCGCGGTGCGCAGTTCTTCGGCGCGGACCTGATTGATGCCCCCTGTGGCGCGGGCAGCGTCAATGTCTCTGAGCAGCGCCGCGGCGTCGTTTCCACGCCGGTTGATCCGGGCCGCAAGACCGGCCAGCATGATGGTGCTTTCAAGCGAGGCCCGCTCCGCCGCGCTCACCAGGCCGCCGTAGCGGGAAAGATTTTCCTGTGCCGCTTCGGGGCGGTTCGCGCCAAGATTCCGCACGATCAAATTATTGAGGGCGGCAAAGGCAAATTCATTCCAGCGCGGCCCTGTCCCGGCCCCGCTGATTCCGGCGGCGCTGTTTTCGGCCCCGCCCGCCCATTCCGCGACGAACGCGGCCCACTCCAGCGCATCGCTTTCCCTTCCGGAAACGGAAAGTGATACGCCGTAATTGAGCAGCCGGTCCTGGAGGTCCCGCTCCCCGCCGGCGAACAATTCCGAATCCGTGGGATTTTGCCGTCCCGCGAGAAACGCCGCGCGCTTCATCGCAAGGGGCACCGCGGCGGCAAAATTTCCCTGCTTTTCCAGTTCCGCGATGCGGTTGGAAAAAATCAGCGACACCAGTTCAAGCGGGGTTATATTCACGCGATTCCGGTAATTTCCCGGCGGAACATAGACAAAGCCCGTTACCTTGCCAAAATCATTCTGAAATTCACGGCGGTTTCCGGGATCAAAGCCCCATGCGTTGGTAGTTTCAACATCAATATAATCATTCTCCGCGGCAACCGTTACAAAGGCGTGATCCCGCGTTACCACGCCGGAGATTTCAAGGCTCGCGGCTTCGGCAAAAATCGCATAAAGCACTGCGGACGAAACGCAGTTGTAACGGCCCGTGGTCAGCAGCGTGTCGAGCCGGGTTTGGGTAAGGGAATATGTTTTGAGAAACCGGCGGTACAGGAATGCAAGAATGTATTCGCCGCGCTCATGGGGGCCGGCGGGAAGGTTCCGCGCCGCGACCATTTCTTCTACCGCACCGGCGATGATGTCCCGGTAACTCGTTCCCGTGGGGAGGGTTCGCTGGTTCCGCGGGGGAAATTCTTCCGCGCCGGAAGCCCAGAGCGCCATATCGATCAGGTCCCGCCAGGAATATGAACACCTCTGCGCCCGCGCGGCAAGCTCCCGTGAAACCGGATCGATCTCAAGCGGCGGGAACGCCGTCCGCCTTGCTTCATCCGCCGCAAGCGGAGGAAAAATGCCCAGTGCGCAGAGCGCGATCAGCGCCCTCACGCGCGGCGCTTTTCCCGCAATCCATCCCGGTTTAGGATGGCGTTTTTTGTGAAACATGAAACTAATTATACCGGGGCGTCCCGCGCGTATCAATCGGCTTGCCAGGTACGCCGCTGCGTTTCGTTTGTATGCACAAGTTGATGACGCCTGCCGTAACGCTCCCTTAACCAACGCCGGTATTATCGAAGGCTGAAAAAGACAGCGAATAATATTTGCAAAGAAATTACTGCACCACTGATCAAGCCCGGCCTTTCCCGCTTCGGGAGTTGGTTTTGTCATCAAGTTAGGCCGCAAAAAAACAAAAACCTTTTTACACTATAGAATAGCGTTGTTCGATAACCGGCCGGGTTAGCGAACAAGTCCACCATAATGAATTACATAGTGTCTGTCCATAAAGTCGGTTACTTTATGGACAGACCTTGCATTTTCTCGCCTAAAGGCTGCGAAAATGCGTTTTTTAAGGAAGTTTGTCTATAATGTGTCCACATTATAGACAAACTCTACATAATGCGTGATATTTCCCGGCTCCCCGGCTCGAACGCTGCCCCGGGCCGCGGGGCCGCAATGTCCGTTTAACCGTTTTTTAACCAATTGCTCACCGCGTTCTAACAATGGGGGCGTATGTTTTCCGCGGGGGCAGCCCGGAAATTCTGCGCAGGCCTGCAACCGGGGGACCGATGAGCACACGAAATACGCTTCTGGAAGAATTGAACCGTCTGCGGCATGACATACTCGCCATGGCGACGCGGG
>JAITGJ010000270.1 GCA_031280705.1 Spirochaetaceae bacterium | reverse complement strand
CAGTTGTTAAACAACTTCCGCTAAAAAATGCAATTTCGCAGCCCCAAAGCGTAGCGCCGGGGCGAGAAATTGCAGGACTTGTGAAATAACCAACCGGGTTATTGAACAAGTCTATTGTTCCGTTGAAACATGAATATCTTCTACCGTTTGATGATGAAACATTTGAGGTTATATTAAGTTTTGGTGTTTTGGAACATGTGCCAAATGACAAACAGTCATTGATGGAAATAAACAGAATATTGAAACCAAATGGTTTGTTTTTTTGCTTTTATTTGCCGTATAAATATTCATGGAGAAGTAAAATAATATATATGAAAGGCAGCAGGTATCACGACCATTTTTATGATAGAAATATAGTAGAAAATCTGATAAAAGAAACAGGGTTTCATCTGGTGGATTTGTGGTATAGAGATATGCTGCCGTTAAAATCACAATTTTACAATTTTAGGAAAATAGAAAACGTTGATAATTGGTTTTGCAGGAACACATTATTGAAATATTTGGCGTCAAATATAGAATTTGTTGCAAATAAAAATAGCTAAGAAAGGTGAGACGCCGGGGTGTCAGTTACCCTTTTTCGCCGGAAGAATGGCCCGTTATCAAACGTCGCCCCTGCAAAGGTGATGCAGAGGCGCCAGGCGCAACATCATACCTTAAGGGTCAAAAGCTGGGTTTGAGGTTGCATTGGTACTTGTTGAAGTATTGCCAGCGGCGGGGGCGGCCCGGTGAAGCGCGGATGGGGAGACACAAACCCGCCTTACCATACGGGCCTGGTTGAACCTTTCAGCATACAACAAGAGGAAAATATCCATTCGCTCTACCATCGTCATTCTCTTATATCCCATCTCCCCCTCCTAACGCTCTATATCATCTTTGCGTTAGGATTTTCTGTCGCCAAATACAAATCATGCCAAAAATGAATATACAATTGCGCATTATAATACCTTGCGTTGCTTTTATGGTACTTTCTTGTTTTTTTCTAAAGGCTTCAAAAATTATTGCGCCTAACGTTCATGCATGCGGGCACGGCGGCGCCGGTGGAAAACGCGCGGACGCCTGTTATGCGCGGGCAGTCTGTTTTACCGCAAAGGCTTCTATCGAATGGATTACTTTACTGAATTCACTGTCCAGTGAGGCGAGCGTTTCCCGGTCGGGATTAAAGTAGCGGGGGTTGATGCGGTGGAGGCCATTCTGCTCCAGAATTACGTCCGCCTCCTCCGTTGGAGACGCCGCCGGTCCCGCTTCGGGGGTCTTCCCGGCGGGTAATTCCACCACCATGCCGCCGGAATAACAGGCAACAAAAGTCCCGCCTGAAAGCGGGCCGCCCGGCGCAGCGCTTTTTACGAATGGACAATTCACGGCGTTCCGGCGGGAAGCGGCTACGAATTCAGTTTTTTTTTTGCCGGACGGTTCCGCGCCGCCCGGCGGCGAGCCGTCCAACCCTGAAAGGCCGGAAAGCATTTCCGCAAACGGATCAACGATCTCAACCTCGATGTCAGGCTCATCTCCATCAGCCTCACCTACCGGGGCAAATTCTATCTCGCTGGCCAGCAAACCAATGTCCCCCGGCCCGGAACCATCCGCCTCTTCGGCAATACCGGAAAGTTCTTCCAGCGGTTCAAGTTCTTCCAGTTCACCATTTTCATCCGGCTTTTCCGCCGCCGTTCTTTTCTGATCTTCCACGGCTCTTTCCTTTTTGTTTTTGCCCGCGGGGGGTAAAACATCCTCATCAATAATCGCTACCGGCGCGTCCGCTTCCCGCGGGGCCCCGCCTGACGCGGCCGGTCTTGTCTGGACCGGTTTGGGACTCCAGAGCGGCGATCCCGTGCGCCGGATGGCCGGTAAACCGGGTTCCGGTAAACCGGGCTCCGGTACTTCACTTATGATCACTACCGGCGCGGCCGCCTTCGGGGAGGATGTTTTTTCAGCCGAAAGTGCCCGCGCGGTTTCATCCTCGTCCGCCGCCTCAAGAAATTCTACTTCTCCCGGTGTTTCGGCGTTCTCCGTCCGCGGTTCACCATTTTGCCCCCGGTTCCGTACAACAGTCAAGAGGTCCTGCCACGCAAGATCGAACCACACTTCAAATGCATCGTCCGGCGTTTCTTCCGCCCCGGCGCCGCCCCGGAATTCCCGGCGCAGGTCCTCCCGCCGCCCTTCCACCTGGGGAAACGGGATGTTTTCTTCCGGCGCGTTCCGTTCCCGCTTTTCCAGCGCCCGGGACAATTCCATCCGGATCAGGGCAAATTTGCGCCGCCGCGCGGAAAGACGCACCCCGGTAAGGCTATCCGCACGGGGCGGCGCGTCCATAAAAAGAAACAGCGAAAACCAGAGGCTTAAAAATACAAACGGAGGAATGAGGTACCGCATCAAAGGCGGCAGCCTAAAAAGCGCCTCCGGTTCGAGGCGGCCCACCAGAATGTCCTGGCGTGTTTTGGTGTAAAAAAGAAGCCCGGAAACGCCGTCTCCCACACGTACGGATACCCGGCTGGAGAAGGCATTTCCGGCCGCCGGAACAGCCGGACCGTCAGCGAAAAGCGTAGCGCCCGGTGGAAGCCCGAGCAGGATGCCCGCGGGAACGGCAAAAACCGCTGCGTCCTCCGTCCGTGAAATCCGGCCCTGCCGGACCAGATGCATTTTAAGGTCGCTCGCCGCGTGGCCGTCCCGAAGCATTTCCGCAGTCCGGTTTCCCGCGGCGGTAAAAAACGCCTGTACCGTCAGGGCGTCGGCCTCAGCGGCGGCGCGGTATTCATGGAGGCGGAACGGATTGTAAAAACGAAACCCGCCGGGACGGAACAGCGTCTCCCGAAAAAAGAAAATGAACATCCCGGCGGCGAGTACGGTAACGAGGAAGCTGGCCAAAACCGCGGGGGCGCGCCTTGATTTCATCAATTCCGGTTATACCCCACATCGCCGGTTTTGTCATGCCCCGCCCGCTCCGGGCCTTCCACACGCGCGGCGTCCGGCGGGTTTCCCATCCCTTTACTTTTCCCCCAAATGGCGCTACACTTTGTTCCCGGGAATAGATCTGTTTACAAACCCGGCGGGGTGAGTAAACCGGTTCTCCGGGTTTTTGGGCGCGCGCCCTGCAAAACCACATTTTGGCGGCAGTTGTTTAGTAACCAGCGTGAATAAACAACATCAGGAAATCAAATTTGAGGAGGAACTGTTCATGGCTTTTAAGGAACTCGCGGTAAAACGTTATTCGGTGCGGAAATTCAAAACCGATCCGGTGGAGAAAGAAAAACTGGACCTCGTGCTTGAAGCGATCCGCAGCGCCCCCACTGCGGCAAATCAGCAGCCCCAGCGGGTATTGGTGGTTACCTCGGAAGAGGGACTCCGCAAGATGGACGCCGTAACTCCCTGCCGTTTCGGCGCGCCGGCGGTCCTTTTGATGTGCTTCGACAAAAGCAAGGCGTGGGTCCGGCCTACGGACAAGGCGGACTCGGGCCTCGTGGACGCCAGTATCGCGGCGACACAGGCCATGTTGCAGGCGGCGGACATCGGCCTGGGAACGACATGGGTTATGTTCTTCGACACCGCGAAAGCGCGGGAAGAATTCAACCTCGGCGCAAACCTGGTCCCCGTGGCCGTCCTTCCTCTGGGCTACCCCGCCGATGATGCCCTCCCCGCGGCATTCCACACCCAGCGGCAGCCCCTTGAGAATATCGCCGCCTTTGAGCATTTCTGAAAGAAAGCGGTCTGCCCCTTGCCCGGCAGACCGCCCCAAACCACCGGGCGGCTTTGGGCGTTTGCGGCGCGCACAAACGCCATAGAAAACTCACCTGGGCGGTGCGCGGCGTCCTTCCCGGAATGGCGCCAGACGGCGGCCACAAAATTGGCCGGCGCGTTTCTCCCCGCCCCGTCCCGTGCCATAAGCCGTTCATACATCATCGGCCCGTACCGCCTTCCCCGGCCCGGCGGCCGGTTTACCCCGGGTCCTGCCCCGTCCTTTGAGGCGCCTTCGCGGGCCGGGTCGGCGTCAAGATTATTGGCGGCGATTTTGTGCGGACGATTATCAATTTATTCACGATTTTGCTAATCCACGCGCCGATATTATACTTAGAGATGTCTGGAAACTGCGCCGGCAGCATTGCCGGGCCGCCTTGAGTTTCCCAAAAGGCTATTGCACAAGGAGAATATGAAGCGGTTTCTTTTTGCTGCGGTATGGTGCTGTTTCGCGTGCGCCGGCATGGTTTTCGCCCAGTTTGATGATCTTCCGGGGGATCACATGGTGGCGCTGATCAGCGATACCTACGGCGCGCCCTACGAGAGCGATACCCCCCTTGAGGCATTATGGTACATCAACCAGGGCTATGGTTTCGGCATCTCCCTTGACGCCTTGATGGCCCAAAACGCCAAAATCAGGTTTATGGGAAAACTCACGATTGACGGAAAGGAAACCTCCATTTCCATGATGCGGCAAAGCTGTATTGTTTATATGCAGGACAGGACGCCCATCACCTATATTGTTACCTATTTTGTGGATGAAACGGCATCGTCGCCCGGCGGTCCCCAGCGCGGATACTTTGCGGTACGGATAGAAGTCCGCTGTTCCAAAACCGATTATATAGAGCGGAAATTCGAGCTTTTGGTAAGCGAAGTGAACCGGAAATTTACCGGCCCCATTTCACCGGTTTCGGGCCATAACGGCTCCTACTACGAATGGAGCGTTGCGCCTACGATGTGGCGGCAGTGGCCCATGGAGGTGTACTACTACGAACCGGGCCGCATCACCTATTACCACTTTAGCCAGCTTGGCCAGTGCACGGGCCAGCGGAGTCAGCGGTATTCCGTTCAGACCCTGTACAACTGGATTATCAGTTCACGGTAACGCCGCGCGGGAACCGCCGTGTCCGTTTCGCGTCAGGGATACCGGCGCTTGAAGCCCGCCACCCGCGCGGACGCCGTTACGGTAAGCGAGGACGTTTCGCCGCGGCTAAGGTACTGAAAGCCCAGTCCCGCGATCATCGCGCCGTTATCCCCGCAGAATTCCGGCGGGGGAAACACGCAGCGAAGATCGCGTCGTGCGGCAAGACGGGAACGGAGCAGGGAATTTGCCGCCACGCCGCCCCCGGCCACAATCGTGGAAAGCCCCGTATCCTCCGCGGCGCGGAACAGGGGCCTGAGGAGTATTTCTACCGCCGTCTTGCGAAACGAGGCGGCAATATCCGCCGCTTCGTCCGTTCCGCGCGTTTTTACCCGGAACTGTTCAAGCTGATTTATCACCGCCGTTTTGAGCCCGGAATAGGAAACGTCGTAACGGTGTTCCCCCTTGTGCAGATTTGGCAGGGGAAAGCGGAACGCTTCACTGTCGCCCCCGTCCGCAAGCCGGTCAATTACCGCGCCGCCGGGATAGCCGAAAGCATAGTGTTTGGCCACCTTGTCGAACGCTTCCCCCACAGCGTCGTCAATTGTCGCGCCCAGAACCGTTACGCGGTCAAAGTCATCGGCACGGCAAATAATCGTATGGCCGCCTGAGACGAGGAGGCCGAGAAACGGATATGCCACGGGCGGCGCTCCGGCCGGGCCTTCCGCGTTTTTCCCCGCGTCAAGGCGCGGCGCGTAAAGATGGGCAAGCATGTGATCAACGGCGAGAAAGGGCAGCCGCCGCGCCCAGGCAAAACTTTTTGAGAACGAAAGGCCCACGAGGAGGGAACCGAGGAGACCGGGCCGCGCGGTGGCCGCCACGCCGTCAAGGTTTTCCGGGGAAAGGCCCGCGCGGGAAAGCGCCTCCTTTACCACGCCCGTGATCCATTCGGTGTGCATACGGCTCGCGATTTCGGGAACCACGCCGTTCCAGGGTTCGTGCCAGGGGATCTGCGTCGCCACAACGCTGGACAGGACCTTCTGTCCGTCTTCCACCACGGCGGCGGCGCATTCGTCGCAGGAAGTTTCCACGCCGAGTATCTTCATCGCGCGCCCTTCTCCGCGAGCAGGGCGGATACCGTGGCAAACACATAGCCCTGTTTGCGCAGTTCCGCGTATGATTCGGCCAGCAGTCCCGCAAGCGCGGGCGACCACGTATGGCCGATCATCACGGCGGACCCGCGCCGTTCGGCCCGGAGCGCGCCCTCCCGGAGAAAATCCGCCATGACCGCCCGGTCCTGCACATTGTCAAGAAATATATCGCGTTCGCCGATTTCCATGGCAAGCCGCCGCGCGGCGGCGGGCGCCGCGGTCCCGGCGGTAGTTCGTGAATCGAGAAAGTAGATGCCCCGTTCACGGCACACGGCAAGCACCGTCTCCATGGCCGCCGCGTCTTCCGTAACGCGCGATCCCTGATGGTTGTTGAGTCCCGCCGCCGGGCCGATTTCGTCAAGGTTTTTATTGATGATACGCCGGATTTCAGCGCTTTCCATGTGTGCGAAAATAGCTCCGGGGCCGGGTTCTTCCCCGCCCAGGGCCTCCATTGGCTGGTGGAGAATTACTTCCTTGCCTGCCGCGCGGATGCGCCGCGCCGCCTCCACCGACCAGCGAAGTCCCGGCAGAACCGCAATGGTGAGGGGGCCGGGAAATTGCAGGAATGGTTCCAGTTCCGCAAGGTTATTCCCCGCGTCGTCGATAACGATGGCAAGGGTTTTCCGCCCGCCGGGAACGGGCTGTTCCCTGTCCCGGGGCGGCGTCGCCATCGCTGGCATCTCCACGGTTGGCGTCGCCGGTAATGGCGCCGCCAGTAATGGCGAAGGCGGCGTACCGGTAACAACGCTTCTGTTTTCCGTGCCTTCCGAAGGAGCGGCGTCGCTCTGCGGCCCTTCATGCGGCGCCGCTACCGGGGGCCGCGCCACAGTTGGCGGCGCTATGGTAACCATGCCTCCGTTTTCCGTGCCGGGAGGAGGAGCGGCCTCGCGCAGCCCTTGACGCGGCGCCGCCACCGGGGGCGCGGCCCGATCCGGCTCTGTTACTGGCAACGGCGCAAACCCGGCGGACGATAAAGACGGCGCAACGACAAAAACCGCGAAGGCGATGAGAGAAACGGCGAACAGAATGGCCGCGCCAATCAGGGCGGCGTGTACCCCGTCTTCCAGGGTGAGGGGCGTTTTACGCTTCCGCCGCGCCGTCTGCGGCGACGCCACAGGTGGCGGCGCCGCGCGGGCCGTCCGCAAAGAACGCGCCGCTTTTGACCGGCCGCCGGGAACGGATTTTGCCTTTTGTCCCGCGCCGCGCGTCCCCGGGCGCTCTCCCGGCGCGCCGCGCCGTGCGGAAGAGTCCCGCTTCCGCGTCCTGTTCACCGCTTGCCTCCGGGAACAGACCCTGCCGCGCGCCTCCGCCCGGACAACGGCCCCTGGATACGCCGGTATTTTTCATCAATAGTCATAAACACTCCGTAATACGGCTTTCCCTATGGCACGGCCGCTTTTTCATCCGGCTTTCCCTGGTCATTTTCCGTATTTTTTTAGGAAACATTCAGTTTATTCGTGCCGAAGGGGTTTTATCCCCGCCCTTCGGAGCGGTTGAAACGGTAACCATGAGGATAACTGACAATAAACCCTACCGTAAAAACCGGTTCCTGTCGAGCGGCATATCTTTCGCGGAAAATTCTGATCCCCTCGCCTGCGGCGCGGGCCAACGCTCCGGCTGCCGCCCGCTTGCGGCGATGAGTCCTTCGCTCAGGATCAGCACCCGGGAGCAGACGGCCGCCACTTCCTGGAGGATGTGAGTGGAGAGGATCACGGTTTTCCATTTGCCCAGTTCCCGGATCAGGCCGCGGATTTCGATGATCTGGTTGGGAGCGAGGCCGCTGGTGGGATCGCCGTTTCATCCTTCCCGCAGGGTCGGCCCCGCTGTACCTGACCACTTCTTGTTTTGCTTGTTCAAAAGTCATTGGACTTGTTCAATAACCCGGTTGATTATTTCACAAGCCTTTGCAGAATTGCGGAATTTATTTGCTATCAACATAATAGAACATCACAATACACCAAGGCTTACGATAATTGCCAGGACAATTCCCAGAGAACGGCTCAAAAGGCTTAATGCCCAAACAATCCAGGATGTAACAATGAGCACAATAGGTGTTGGGTGCAGAGGCTCTTTTGAAAGCGATTCGGTGTCAAACCCTGCATGGGAATTCAATTCCGATCCGCATTTATTGCAGAAGCTGCTGCCGGAATCATTTTCAGCGCCGCATTTTGAACAAAACACTGTGTTTCTCCTTTCTGTTCTGGTACGCACTATTCAGCCGTACCATGTTCTAAAATCTACGCCCTCATACAAGGGCATTCTCATCCGCGCACTACGAGCCGCAAACCGCTCCCATGTGTTACCCGCCGGGGCTGTTTGCGGCATCTGGTGTCTTTGCGTTGCCCCTTTTGATTAAAATAACAGTAGAACCTTCTTTGTTTTTCGGTGTATTATCAGTTTTTGATTGCGGTTCTTTAATTGTATTATTGTTCTGGGACTCATGTCTTTTTCCTGCATCGGCATATTTATACGCATTAGCCAGTTGCGTTTGAAAAGTATTTCTATTCACACCAGCATATTCTGCTATGCCGTCTCTTATTACTCCCTCCATAGGTCTGGGAAGTTCATTGTAATTTTTCATCACAAAGGAACGTATAGCATCACACACCTGTCCCCTCGTTCTATCCAGGCAGCCGCGTAATCTAATGCCATATTCTTCTATGACGGCATATTAACGGCATATTTCATTTTTTCTAAATCCTCAAATGTTGCCATGATTTCCTCCATAACGCACATCCTTAAAAATTATTTTCTGTCTGCGCACCGCAAGCCGCGTCCGGCCCGGCAGTTCGAGGCTGTTTTCGGCGGCCGGCGGTTTTGCGTTCATTCTGCAAGCCCTGTCATCAGAACCTCCGGTAATTTTTTGAAAAGGGCATCACCACATCTATCATGAGGTCCGGCCCCAGAATCATGGAGGTCATGTCGACAATATGCTCCGGTATCGTTTGGTAAAACGCCTCGGCGATACCTCCGGCGATGCACGCGATGGTATCGCTGTCGCCGCCCAGGGACACCGCAAGCCGGACGGCGTTTT
>JAITGJ010000224.1 GCA_031280705.1 Spirochaetaceae bacterium | reverse complement strand
TCGGTTACGTTGTTAATGATTGCCATAAGAGACTTCCTTTTATGATTGTTTGGGGATGAAATATATGAACTATCCGCCTGAGGACGGCGGGTATTTCCCTGCGGGTAAGATACGCTAATTCTTTATGGAATACGGTCTTATTTACCGGAGCGCGGCAAAAAGCGTTCTGGGGGGGGGGGGACCTTATATGCGGCGTTTGTGCGATTCAGCGTCTTTGCCTGCGTCATGTCTCCCCTCCTCTGTAGGTTTGCTCAACACCCGCATTCTTGCGGATTGCCGGCATGGAGTATGGTATCACGCTTTGTTTGAAACTGTCAACTGCTCAAAAGCGGCATCCATGCCGCTTTTGAGCTTGGGTTTTGCGGCTTTGCCGCAAAACCCAAGTCCAAGCCGCGCAGCGGCTTGGGCACGTTGCTCGAACCCGGTGAAATCCGCATCCATGCGGATTTCACCGGGAGGGAGGGGGGAACCAAGCGGACGGCCTACTCGTGGGTGGCCATGAGCGACCGGCCGAGGACGTTTCCGCCGCCGCCCAGAGTGACCAGTATTTCTCCCGCATACGGGCCGTTCCGTCCGGCGGTGCCGCTGTTGATGTAGGTAAAGGTGAGCCGGACTTTATAGTTCCCCGGCTTGAGGCCGGTAAAGAGCGTGTCCGTGCTTGAGGAGAAGGCGGTAATTGCCTTTTCCTGACCGGAGACCGGCGCTCCGGTATCCGCGTTGTATACCCGTATGATTTTGTTCTCCATGTAAGCGGGGTAACTGTACTGCGGCGTAGCCGGATTATCCGGGTAATAATAGCCCGGCCGTACGCCGATGGCGTACAGATACTGCGTCCCGGTGAGGTCTCCTATCGTTTGGTTCGTTGCGTGGTTAAGCACCGGTGAAATGGCCCGGTAACTCCCATTGCTGTACATAAACTCTGCCACCAGGCGGAGGGGTTTGTTGACCGGCAGGTAATCTATGATGAACTTCCCGTGGGAGGACCCGCTGCTGGTGGTCATCGTTACGCTGACATTGGGCAGGGGATCGGCGCCCGTTTGCAGTTGGTCGCCGAAAAAGTCATTTGCGTCGTATGCCTTGATAACCGTCCCGGTGATGCCGCTGGTTACCGTTGAGCCGCCGGGCGCAAGCCTGCCGCCGGTTATCGTGAAGGTTCCCGGACTGCCTACGATGTGGAGGTTGTTGGTGGCGACCGTGAGCCCCTGGAACGGGGCGGAAACCCCCCGGTACCGCTTGTTCTGGTAGTTAAATTCGCCCACAATGCGGTAAGAGGGCCCTTCTTCAATACTCCGTACGGTGTAGGCGCCCTTGGCGTCACAGGTAAACGAGTACGGAAGCGGGTTCGCGTTTACATTGAGCGTGTCCCCGGTAAAATCCGCGGTCTCGTATACCCTCAGGTTTGCATTGGTAATGCCGCTGGAAACTTCGCTTCCGTTGGGTTTGAGCCGCCCGGAAGCGGCTGCCGATGTGGGAAGCCCGTGGTAGGTAATACCATGTCCGGGATCAACGGAAATGTATATCTGCGCGCCGTCAAGGCTTGAGGTGTCTACAATGGCCCAGCGGTATCCCACGTGGGTAACGTCAGGGTTTTGGCTGGATTCCGAATTACCGTATTCCCAGTAGCCGTTCCACTGGGTCTGGCTGTTCCGCGCCCGCATCCAGTACTTGCCCGGAGGAAGCAGGAAGGAATACGAGTTGGTTCCCGCGGCGGAAAGGGTAGTGCCGTTCCGGTACAGGATATACGCCTGGGGTGTTGCCGCGCCGTTTTTGCTGGGATAACCGGTCCACGCCCACTCCGGTCCCGGCCACATCTTCCCGCTCCCGGTGGAGCTAAAAGCGTTATAGGCATTATTATCATACCCGCTTACAAAATGCAGCGACTCGGTGTCCACCCGTGCGGACACGGCAATATTACGGGTGTTCCAGAGATCCATGGTGCGGGTGCCGTTTGAGTAGCCGGCGCCGGAATGCTGAACGTTGTACGTGTAGGTGCTGGGGGGAATGACCACCTCAAAGTAGGTAATGGTCCGGTTTATAGAGGTACTCCCCTGGGAAAAACTTACCTGGATGTTCACGGGCATCCGCCCGGCCATGTCTTTTTCCTGCCCCGTGCTCACGTTGAAGTAGTAGAACTTCCGGTAACCCTCCGGCACAAAGATATTCCCGCACTGGTAGGTAATGGTCTGCTCGGTAAGCTGAACCCCGCCCGTAATGCTGGCCGACCCGCCGTCTGAGTACACATTCCAGGTGTAAATACCCGCCACAATTTCAAGCGAGTAGGTGCCTTCCTCCACATTGTCAAACTGTTTGGTCTGCCCCTTCTCCAGCGGGACGTTGACATTGGTGTACGCGTACTTGATCACTCCCTGCTGCTTGAGGAATATCTTGAATATCCGCATGGGGTAGGGTCCCATATAGGCGTTGGAAACCACCAGAATGCCGCCGTCGTATTCGGGGCTTATTTCCGTGGTGCCGCCGTCGCCTACATCTTCGCCGGTTACCTCAAGCTGGACGATCTGGTTGTACAGGGACCGGATATAGTCCACGCTCTTTTTAAGGCCGTTCCGCTCCATGATAAGCTGGATAACGAACTGTTCCGCCGGGGGCTGGGGGCCCGGTCCGCCGGGAACGTCCATGATCACGCGCTCGCCCGTCTCGTTTTTCCCGATGGGGTTCGGCGGTTCAAACTGCGCGTAGGGGATATGGTACATCTCCTGCCCCACGCGGGTGTAGATTTTGAGGCTCTGCACCGTATAGTCGCTGTAGTTTCTGATGCGGATCAGGCCCGCGCCCGCGGGGATATTGATGGTGTTTTCCAGCGAGTCCATGTACTCAATGGTGGTTTTGTCCCCCACGCGGATGGTTTTTTGTACCGACGCGCCGTAAGACATTTTCCCCACTATTTTGAAGTGGAAATTCCAGATGCCGCGCGGAACAACCACGTCCGGATCGCTTTCGCCGCCGGGACCGATGGCGCCCGCCGAACCGTTGGGGCCGGGGATGGTCAGGTCCACCCAGACGCCCGCGGCGTTCTGGTACTGGATGCGGTCAACAATGGAGCCCACTTGAGATGAATTTTTGATGTGGAGCCAGCCCTCGTCATCACCAATGATGGAGCCGGGGTCCGCGTTGTCCTGCGCCGCATTGTTGGGATACGGCGGCCATGTCGGGCTGATTCCGCACGCGCCGCTCGTGGTCAGGTAGAAGTACACATAGGAAACCTTGCCGGTCTCTATCGTGATGGTTTTTGCGTCTGTGGTCCGCGCCACGCCTTCCTTGGTGTAGTTGGTGGTAACGCGCCAGTCGCTGCCGTGTTCAACGCCCAGCAGGATAGACTTCTGGTCCGAGGCGCGGGGACCGGGGTTCATCAAAAAGGTTTTGAGCGGCGTGCCCGCGGGCTGGGTAAAGGTGGCAAAGTTCATGTCAATTTCCCGGGTGAGGTTTTTGACAATCACCAGCCCAAAGCGATCCCGGTTCCGGTCCGTGATGGAACCGGGGCTGGAACCCTCTTCCTCGCCGGGACTTCCGCCCCCCGCGCCGGCCCCGTCACTGGGGTCCATGTCGTTGGGGTTGGGCGGATCATCGTTATTTTCCGTTACCGCGTAGCCCGGCTCGGTGAGCGGCGGGATTTTTCCCTTGTAGAAGTAAATGTGGTTCACAAAGCCGTAAATACCCGCTTCCTTCACCGTTTTGGTGGTCGTAATCGTGTGAACCGCGCTTGTGGCGATGATCTGGTAGGTCAGCGTGATGTTCCACACGCCCTTTTCCAGCACGATGGAGCGGAAATGCGTCCCGCCGCTCCTGATGCCGAAATCAACGCCGCCGAATGTTTTTGGTCCCTTCACAAAGGTTACGCCGGTAATATTTGCCGTCCGGGACAGGTTGTGAACCTGCAAAATGCCGTAATGGGCATAGACGCCCGGATCGGTAATGGCGATTTCCTTGTCCTCGTTCACCAGGCTCCCTTCGCCGGGGTTGAGCTCCGTGCCGCCGCCCGTGGAGCCGCCCTCGTTTTCGTCAACGATATTCGGGTCAGGCTCATCGTCCGTGTCGCCGGACATGGCGTAGTTGGGCTTTCCTTTATAGAAATACAGGTGGTTGACGTAACCCCAGACCCCCGCCGGCGCGATGGTTTTTGTCCCGGTCAGCGTGGCCGAGGTGCCGCCCGCCTGGTACTCAAGACTGACATTCCACACGCCCTTTTCCAGCACAATGGCCCGGAAATGCGTTCCGCCGGGACGAATGGTCCCCAGCGTAAAGGTTTTTGTCCCCTGGGTAAAGGTTACGCGCTTAACCGTCGCTGTTTTGGACAGGTTGTGAACTTTCAACACGCCGTACAGGTCGCGGAGGGCCGGATCGGTGATCGTAACCTCCTTGTCCTCGTTAATGTTGCTCCCCTCGCCGGGGTTGTTTTCCGCGCCGGGAAGTGTGGTCGAGCCGGTGTCGTCCGGGTCCGGGTCAACATACTTGCCCGTATCGTCCGTATCAACGGTGATATGACCGTCCCGGTGCCGGTAGAAGTAGAGGTAGTTTGCCGCGCCGTACATCTTGGGCAGGATCGCCTTGGTTATTTCTATTTGGTTGGTAACCGGCGGCGTTACCCGTGTATCCGTGTACCGGAGCGTGATTTTCAGGTTGCCCTGCGGAAGCCGCCCCATCCATTCGGTGCTGCGGGCTATCTTTTCCGTAACAATCGCGGTTTCGGTTCCCTTGACAAAAACAACCTCGATAATATCTACGGATTTTGTCAGATTCTTGATAACCAGCGGATACGCGGCCTCCCCTTTCCCAAAGATATCGTCGCTTCCAGGAGGTTTGATATTGACGTCGATCTCCCCCGAAATGTTTGTATTAAATGGAAGACCAACGGGGTTAAGGCACGAAGTGATGACAAGAGCCGTGATCAGCATGCTGAACACGCAGCCCAGTTTTCCGGTTCCTCGATAGTATTGCATACAAATACTCCCTTCCCGGCCCCCGGAGGGCCGGTAAATATCCCGCCGTACAGCGGACGTTCGCGTCAATGGCCATAGACAAAATCTCACGGTTGGTATTATCGTCATAGTTTTGCGGATTATGCCTATATCCATGGTACTATAATCATAATAAAAGCAGGGCCAAATGCAAATTTTTTCATAATTTTTTTCTGAATTTTGGCGCCCGGCGGGTGTTTTCCCGGTAAGACGCCCCGCGCAATCTTCGCCTCTTCTTTTTTTGGGGGCCAATACTGCCCGGTTCCGGGACCGCCGCCGTCTCCGCGTGGCCCCACCCGTGGGGCCGGGGGTTTTATGTTGGGAAAAAATATGGTATTATAGAGGTAGATTCCCCGGTTTTTTTCGTGCGGGGGCATTATACAGAGAGGTACCCATGAGTGATTTCGGGTCAGACCCCAGAAAGAAGAAGAATTCCGGGCCGCAGTTTCCTTTTGGCGGACCGCCCCGTCTGCCTGATCCCAAAAAATTTGGCGGCTGGAAATTTTCTATCATATATATACTGGTTCTGGTGGTGGGGATGAGCATATTCAACTATGTTGTCCTCAACCGGGTGAATCCTACCATTGATTTTTCGGAGTTTAAGGCAAAGATTATTTCCGGGGAGATTCGGCGGGTGGAGTTGAGCGAGTCATACTTTACCGGCTATTCGAGCGCGGTTAAAACCCCCGGCGAGAAGCAGATGATTCGCAACCCCTACGCGGCGCCTTCCCAGGCGGTATTCAGGACGGTGCCGCTTAATGACGACAGCTTCATCAGATTGATGGACGATCACGGGGTGAAATATTACGCCGTATCCCGCGAGGGGAGCGCGGTTCTCAACATCATATTTAGCTGGGTGCTGCCCATCGGTTTTTTCTTCCTTATATGGCGCTTCCTGATTCGCCGTTTGGGGAATATGGGAGGCAACGTACTTTCCGTGGGCCAGAACCGGGCGGTTATTGTGGCGGAGGGGGATGTGGTTACCCGGTTTGTCGATGTGGCGGGCGTGGACGAAACCAAAGACGAACTGGTTGAAGTGGTGGATTTTCTCAAAAGCCCGCAAAAATACACGGAGATTGGCGGCAGAATCCCCAAGGGGGTGCTGCTGGTAGGACCGCCCGGCACGGGCAAGACCCTGCTTGCGCGGGCTGTGGCCGGGGAGGCGGGGGTGCCGTTTTTCCGCATGAGCGGCGCTGACTTTGTGGAGATGTTTGTCGGTGTGGGCGCGGCGCGGGTGCGGGACCTTTTCAAACAGGCGCGGGAAAAAGCGCCCTGCATAATTTTTATTGATGAACTTGACGCCATTGGAAAAAGCCGGATCAATTCCATCGCCGGGGGCAATGATGAGCGCGAACAGACCCTGAATCAGCTTTTGGTGGAGATGGACGGTTTTGACGGAACGTCCGGGCTTATCATCCTTGCGGCGACGAACCGTCCGGACGTGCTTGATCCGGCGCTGCTCCGGCCCGGGCGTTTTGACCGGCAGGTACTGGTGGACCGCCCGGACCTTGCGGGACGGGAGGCGATTCTGCGCATTCACTCAAAGACGGTAAAACTTGCCCCGCAGGTGGACCTTTCCGGGGTGGCGCGGTCCACGTCAGGCTTTGTGGGCGCGGATCTGGCAAATATCGTGAACGAGGCGGCGCTCCTCGCGGTACGGAACGGCAGAAAACTTGTGGAACAGCGGGACTTTGACGAGGCGATTGAGAAGACTGTCGCGGGTCTCCAGAAAAAGAACCGGGTTATGTCGGATCACGTGCGGCGGGTTATCGCGTATCACGAAACGGGCCATGCCCTTGCCGCGGCGCTTACGCCCGGAACCGATCCGGTGCAGAAAATTTCGATTGTCCCGCGCGGGTTTGGCGCGCTGGGGTATACCCTCCAGATGCCCCAGGAAGACCGCTATGTGGTTACCGAGGGCGAACTTCTGGGGGAACTGAACGTGCTATTGGGCGGGCGCGCCGCGGAAGAGCTGGTTCTGGGCGAAATTTCCACCGGGGCGGCGAACGATCTGACCCGCGCGACCGACGTGGTACGGAAGATGATCACCGATTACGGGATGTCGGACCGCTTTAAGCATGTTGCCCTTACCCGGCGCGGGGGCGGTATGCTGGGGCAGACCGCGCAGGAGCCCATGTTCCACCGGGAGTATTCCGAGGCGACCCAACAGTATATTGACGAGGAAATTGCCCGGACGGTGGAAAGCCGCTATGAACTGGTAAAAGGACTGCTCTCCAAAAACCGGGACCTTCTGGAACGGGTTGCGCTGCGGCTTCTGGAAAAGGAAACCCTGGACGAAGGGGAGTTCAATGCCCTCCTCGCGGGGCATCTTCCCCCGGACGGGGCGTCATCTTCTGCGGCATCGCCTGATGCCGGGGCGCCGCCTGCCCAGGCGCCGGCTTCTGTTTTGGCGGAAGACAGCGGTGAAACAGCGGTGAAAATTTGATTGACGCCGCCGAAATTTTCCGTTTATACTGGTAGGTAGAAATGGCTCTGATAACCAGTCAAAAGATAGCGGCGTATTACGAGAAATATCACGCCATTGAGGTAACATTTGCCCGGGAAGTCATTCAGGTTACCGGCATGGTTACCCAGCAGATTTTTCTTAAATGCGGGGGTGATTTCTGGCCCTGCGTGGTGTACACCACCTCCATGGAGGGGGCGAAAATCGTCGCCAATATCAAGTCCGGCATTGTCGGCAAACTCAGTCAGGCGAACAATATGGGGAATCTGCGTTTTTGCTTCAAGAACGCGGACGCGGATTCGCCGGTTACTTTTTTTGTGGCGGTAAAAATCACGGGAAACGCCCCGTATGACAAATCCAAGGATATGAATCTTTTTACGCTCCAGTTTACCCAGCGCCCGCCGGACGATCTGATTGAGGTGCTGGGGCGGCTTCTTGACGCCAATTACAATTCCGTCAAGCGCAAAAACGACCGGATCAATCTGACTGCGGACGCGGTGCGGCGGCTCAAAGTTCAGATCAATGACGTGGCGGTCTTTATTCAACAGGTGCCCCGGCGCTGTATTTTGCGGGAAATTTCTTTTTCCGGGGCAAAACTCGTGGTTATGGGGGTTGCCAAATTCCTTGTGGAAAAGGAGTCCGCGCTCAAGATTGATTTTGAAGACCCCTATGAAAGTTTTGCGATTCAGGGAAAGTGTATTGCCGCCGACGCGGTAGAGGGCCGTCAGGATCTGCTTGCGGTGGCGCTTGAATTTAACGAATCGACCATTCCCATGGCGTATAAAATCCGCATCAATGATTATTTAAGCCAGTTTTTGGGCGGGCAGGAAAAGTCCGGCGGCGCGGCCTCATCTGGCTCCGCTTCACCGGCCAGCCCGGCGGCCCCGCGTACTCCGCCGCCGGAAAAGTCGGCGGCGCAGAACGCTGTGGAAGCGCTGACGGCCATGAAAAAAGCCGCGGAAAATGAACCGGCCCCCAAAGACGGACACTAAAAAAGCGTAAGCGCCATGGAAATAACGGAAAACCGCATTATTTTTCTCTCCGTGCCCGAATCACTGCGGGGCCGGTTCGAGCCGGAAGAGGCGATTCATCATGAGCACGGACATGACGGGCACGATCATTATGAGGAACATCATAATCACGAAGCGCGGTCCGGTTTTACGATAGACCCGGCGATTCCCCTTCCCGTGGAAATTCCACCGGGAGACGCCGCAGCCGCGGTGGAGCAGCTTTCATGGGAAATGATTTTGTCCGGGATGCTCCGGGTCATACGTTCGTGGGAGCTCAAGACCGATTCCCTTGCCGCGGGCATTGCCGCGGAAGATATAGATTACTATCGCCGTTTTGTTCTTGCGGTGCGGCCCGGCATTCTGGAAGAATTTACCGAAGCGGCAATTCTTGAGGCGCGTAATCATTCATTTGGTACCGCGCTTGAGATTCTTTCCGCGCTGCGGGGTCTTTTTCCGCGCTCGCCGCTTCCGCTCCTTAACTGCGCCCTGGTAACGGAAAGCCGCGCCGGCGCGCTGGAACAGGCGGGCCGGGAAGACGAGGCTGAGGCGGAATATGAAAAAGTCCACGAAATGTACCGGACGCTCCTTGCGGAAACGGAGCCGCTGCCCGGCGCCCTTTTTAACGCGGGATTTTTTTATATGAAGCGGCGGAATTTTACCCGTGCCCGCGCGTGTTTTTCCGCCTACCTTCCCCGCGCCGCCGATGAGGAAAAAAAAGAGCGCGCCGCCGCCATTGTCCGGGAAATTGGCGCGCAGAACCTTGACGATGAAATTTTCCGGGAAGCCTATGATTTTATTCGCATGGGGGAAGAGGAAAAGGGCCTCGCGCGTATTCGCGATTTTCTTGAACGCCACAGCGCCGTATGGAACGGGTGGTTTCTTCTTGGCTGGGGACTTAGGCGGCAGGGCCGCTGGGGCGACGGCGAAGCGGCGTTTCGCAAGGCGGTGGAACTTGGCGGCGGTAGCAGCGATACCCGGAACGAACTGGCGATCTGCCTGATGGAGCAGGGAAACTACGCCGCGGCACGGGCCGAACTGGAACACGCCCTGCGGGAAGAGCCTGAAAATGTAAAAATTATTTCCAACCTGGGCGTACTGGCCCTTAAAATGGGCAACGGCAAAGAGGCCGGGGGCTTTTTCCGCACCGTCCTTGAAATCGAACCTGACGACACGATTGCCCGCCAATACCTCGAAGAAGCGTCAAAAACCGGGTAACCTGCCGCGCCCCCGGAAAAGCGCGGCGGGTTCGGGGCCGCGTTATACGCCGTCGGTATACTCAAAAAAGAGCGGCAGGGGAAGCAAGCCCCGCAGGAACGGCTGTTCCGCGATAACGCGGCGCGTATACGGGCTTTCGGGGGAAAACAGAAAATCCATGGCCTCAAGGTGATCCAGCGTAAGGTCTGCGTGTCCGCTGCCGTCCGTTTGGGCAGCGCCCGCTTTTCCCCCTTCGGCAAAAAGGTGGAGCGTGGTGTCCCCGCCCGGCGCGTGCGGCGGCCCGCCGTTCATTATCCTGAGCGTAAAACTCCCGTCCTGTTTTGTTTGGCCGCCGGTCTTGAGCGCGATAAAGGCCGAAACAAAGCGGGGATAGTCAAGGATGTTATAACTGTAAGCGGTGGTAATGCTCCGGTTTTCGGCCAGAGAGGAAAGGTAAAACAGTTTTTCTGTTTCGTGCGTGCACGCGGCAACCGTAACCGTATCGCTGTTTTCGCCGCCTGAAGTTTCAAAAAAGAGGCGGAGCGTTTCGGCGATGGCGGAAAAATCCTTCAGGTTTATTTCATGGATACTGTTGCTGCGTTTTTTGTGGATCAGGTAGCCAAAAAAGCCGCCGTTTTCCAGGACCGCGTATACGGCGCTGTTCCAGGATGAAAGTATGTCGAAAAACCGGCCGCCGGGCCGGTGGAAGCGCGCCGTTTTTGATTCGTGCATGGCGCGTATCGAAGCGATAAGTTCCGCATCTTCCGCGCCGAGCAGCTTGAGCGTGAGCGGTTTTTTCGCGCCTGCCCTCCCGGTGATATGGCGTACATTGTCCCTGCCGCACTCAAAAACAAACCGGGTTCCCGTGGGGGCAAATCCAAAGTATTCGTACCGCTGCCTTTGCCCGGCGAGGCAGGAAAAAGCATGGCCGCCGGATGGCGAAGCCCCGCGTATATCGGCAAGGGCCATGTTCATGAGCGTCCGCATATAGCCCCGCGAGCGCGCGTAGGGATGCACGGAAACCATGCCGATCCCGCGCCCGGGGAGGGTTTCTGTTTGTATCCGCATCTCAAGCGGGTAGGACCCGACGATGGCTTTTATCCTGCCGTCCTCGCGGGCAATGTAATGTACCGCGTCCATAAAGTATTCGCGCCGGTAGAGTTTGGGAAGAATGCCCGGAAAATCCGTGGGGCGGCGGGACGCGCTGAACGTATAATTGGCAAGGTCGATAATTTCTTCATAATCCTTCGCTTCGGCTTTTTCGTACTGAACCATAATACCTCCGGGCAATAGCGTTGGCGGGAAACTTCGTCAATGTGGCGCAGTTTCCCACCAACGCTCATAAAGTACCCATAACGGACAGGCATTGTCCAGTTGTTTTCCCTGTTTTCCGGTGGAAACAGCGGTCTCTTTCCTGGGGGGAGCCGCGCGTGGACCAGGCCGTCTTAGAGCCTGTTCAAATTGTGGATTTTTACGGTCAATAGACCGCAAAAATCCCGATTTTCGGGCTCTTTTGGAGCCTGCAAGGTAGAATTTTGGCGTTTTGCAACGCCAAAATTCCAGATTTTAAACAGGCTCTTACACGGCTTTCCACGGGGGCGGCGTGGTGCGGGCAAATTCCCGCAGCGCGGCAGCATTTTCAAGCGGCGTTTTTGACGGCACATCACAGCCGGGCATAAGAATATAGGGATAGCCCGCGACTTCCCGCACAATGTTCCGGTACGCTTCCCGCACCGATTCCGCGCTTCCCGACATAATCACTTCTACGGGATCGGCATTGCCGCCGAGTATCAGTTTTCCCCCCAGCGTTTCCGCCGCGGTTTTCATATTCACCTTGTGATCCAGCGAAAGAATACGCGCCCCGCTTTCCCCCACGGCGGAAAGACGGTCCGTGATGTCGCCGCAGATATGGAGCTGGGGAATCAGTCCTTTCGATTGGTACCAGTCGAATGTTTTTCTGAGCCAGGGCAGGGCGAATTCTTCAAAAACGCGCCGGGAGATCATGTCCTGTGAGGCGGACGGCTCCGCGATAGTACCGATGTCGATTCCCAGATCGAAAAATTCTTCCGAATAGATTTTGATCATTTCCAGGGAAAAGTCGAGCAGGTCCCGCACCGCCGCCTTGTCGCGGATGCACTTCCGCATCAGCGTATCCGTTCCCGCGAGCAGTCCGGCCATCGTGAAGGGGCCCCAGGAGCCGGCGGACAGGGCGTACTCGTTTCCCGCGCGGTCAGCGATCAGGCGGGCAACTGCCAAATCACTGAGATAATAAAAACTGGTCCGGATCCGCGCAAGATCGATACGATCCAGATCCGCGATGCCGGTGATGAGCGGGTCCATAACATCCGGCGCGCCCCGCGCACGAAACTTGACGCTGCCCCCCAGGGCCAGTACCGCAAGCGTTCCGTTGTACCCTACGGGGAGCACATCGCCGCCGTAGGCGCGCATACCGTCAATACGGAAACGCGCCTGCTCTTCCGGCGGAAGGCGATAAAACTGCTCTACGGAAAGGCCCTGCCGCGCGCGCAGTATTCCCTGCGGGGAAAACACAACCGGCAGGCGATCGGGAACATTCCCCGCGGCCGCCGCGAGAATTACTTCTCTGGGGGTCATGACGTCCTCCTCCCCGGCCCGCTTGCCGTGAACCCGGCCGGCGCGGGGCCATTTCCGGTTGAAATAGCCCCGCGCCCTCCCGGAGCAACGCTGATTTATTCGATCGGGAATAAATCAGCGTTATCCTAGTTGGTTACCGGAACCGGAGGATTGTTGTAATTGGTGAACGCCGCGTCCATTTCCGAGAGCGCCCGCTGGGCCAGCGCGCGGTTCGGGTTCTCACCCAGTTTGGCGATGGCCTGCTGTTTGGCTACGTCGCGGGGGATCGACACAAGCACGTACACGGTGCCGTCGCCGCCCACTTTTGCCTCGGCAATTTCAACGCCCGCGAGAGTCGCGTCGGTCAGGGAGCGCGATACCGATTCCTGGAAATTCGTCATCGCCTGATTGGAACCCTCGGAGCCGGAAATATGATCGGTGATCATACTCTGGACGCGGGCGTTGATCGACTGGGCGATGGATACCCGGGCGCGGTTTTCCGCGAACCGCCGGGAGGCGTCAAGCGTCTGCATCCGCGCGGACCCGACGCCATAAATCACGTCATCGGCTTTGGGCGGAACGAGATACCACGACGGGACATCTTCCGGCGGGCGCTCGACCATCGGCTTTGACGCGCAGCCTGTAACCAAAAGGAACGCGGCAAGCGCGGCCAGGGCGGCAAAACGTAGTTTCATAGCAATTCTCCTGCGTCCGGCATGCCAAACGGCAGCGCCGGACAAAAAAATATTTAAAGCGCGAAACGCGCGCTTTTTTCCGTGAAAAAACGCGGCGAAATACACGCGCCGCGCGGCCGCCGCGCCCGGATTTACCGGACCCGGGTTACCGGACCCGGGTTACCGGGAGCGTTCCAGATACTCCCGGAGGCCCGTTTCGTATTCACCGGCGATTTTTTGCTCAATGGCGCGGATCGCCCGGTTTTCCGCTTCGCTTATGGTAAGATGGCCTTCCCGTCCGGTAACGCTGTAGGGATAAATGACCGCGTTGTTCCGCGTATCGACAAGGTTGGCGTTGACCGTGTAACGGCAAAACTGATTTTGATTGCCCGAAAATTCCGCGGACGCGAGCGAAAGATCGACCTGCAGCACGTACCGTCCGTTTCCGCCTGCACGGAAACCCGCGCGGGAAAGCGCCCCGGTAAACGCCGCCCCGACGCGGCCGCCCCGGTCATCGGGAACCCGTACCGCGATGGGGATGCTCCGGGCGATATCCGCGGCTTCTTCCCGGTACGCGTCGCCTTTTTTGAGGGCCGCCGTATCAACGCCGCCGCCTCCGGCAAGGGCCAGCACCCGGCCGTAAATCTGATTGGTATCGGCAATGGTTCCGGCCAGGCGGTATTTGGCATAGCCGTCAAATGTGGCGCGGTCTTCAGGGGAGAGCTGGGTGAGGCCGTTGATAAGGTGAAGGTTCGCCTGAATCAAATCACCGTACAGGCGGCGGGCCTTTTGTTTTTCCATGACGGCCAGCGCATACACTGCGCCCCGCCCCGAATCCCACACGGCGTAGATTTCCGCGCCGATGAGGGTATCAAGTTCCGTTGCGGTACGGACGGCGTTTTCAAGCGAGGCGTTTTCTGAAAGGCGTACTTTGCCGTTGGAGACGGCTTCATTATAGGAGCTTACCGTGCGGAGTTCCGCCTGAATATTTTGCCCGAAGAGTCCCGTAAGGCGGGCAAGGGCGTCATGTTCGGCGGCGGCGCGCGCGGGGCCGTTACCGGCGGCGGCAAAATAATCCGTCCGGTTAAGGGAGGCGTAGGCGTTGCTGACCCAGGCCGGTTCCCGCCCGCCCCGCGCGGCCGCCACCGGCTGTGTGGAGACCTCCGGCGCGGCAGCGGCATTTTCCGCGGGAACCGGCGCCGCGGGGAGCGCGGTCCCGGCAAAAGCGGCGTCCATGCCGGCAAGGGCCTGGTCCGACGCCGCGCGTCCGGACTCCGCCCCGCGTTCCCGGTTCCCGCCCGGATCCGGCCCGCCGGCACAACCGGCAAGCGCGAAAATTACAAGAAAAACCACTATTTGTTTCATTACTTCCATAATACCCGACACCACCCCCTCCGGGCAAGCCTGCCCAAGCCGCGCTGCGGCTTGGGCTTGGGTTTTGCCGGAGGCAAAACCCCGCCTCCCCCACGCGCTCCTCCCCGTGGTCTTCCGCCCCCCGGTGAAATCCGCACGGAGGCGGATTTCACCGGGTTGGGCTTGGCAGTTTGACAGTTTCAAACAAAGCGTGATAACATACTACACAAAACACGCGGCACGGGAGCGGCGCCGCGCGAACGCCGCCGCTCACCATGCGGATGGTGGGCAAAACACCGGAAAGGGGGCAGGTATATATGAAGGCCAACAACCCGACTTGCAAAAAAAGCGCCTATAATCCCCCCCCCCCCCGCATCGGCGGCACCTGGCAAAACGAGATCGAACACTATGACTCAGCCCGGCACCCCGTCAAGTTCAGTTTCCGCGCGCTCAAACCCCTGCGGGATTTAGCAAGCCATATCGAAGTATTGATTGAAGGCGTGGCTGAAACAAGCGGCTTTATCGCCGAGATCACGGACGTTACGACGGAGGCCGTGAACGAGACGCTCACCCCCGGCGGGATGTTCGCGCTGGCGGGGCATAAAATCAAAGTGGCGGGAGATCACGCGGACTGCGGGGTATACTCTGTAAACACGGCCGCGCCCGCAGAGCGGATTCAGGTTACGGGGCATCTCGCCGACAACACGGCAAGCCGCATCGTGGGCATCGTCCCCGCGCTGAGCGCCGGACAGTGGCGCGTTGAGGTCGTAACGCAGTTCAGTTCGGGCTCGGCGCTGCTTAAAGAGCCCCGCGCCATCAGCCTTGCGCCTGTTTTAACGGTAGCATAGTGCGCTTACGCACACACGGGCTAGTACACCATGAAGTCTAAAATCTCGGATACAAGTGCCGGAGCTTGATACGGGCATCGGCGGTGGTAAACTGCCAATGCACCGTGGCTTTCTCCGCGTTCCGTGCCGCGGCCCACGC
>JAITGJ010000136.1 GCA_031280705.1 Spirochaetaceae bacterium | reverse complement strand
TTCGTTCATAATCCTTCGATTTCCTTCCGTTGACGCCGCGGCGGCATTCGGGTATGCTCCGTACACTGGCCTTTGCAAAATTCCCGTATGGATTGAAGCGGCCCCGCGCGTGAAAAGCGCGGCGGCCGCATCAAAACCGGGCGGGCTCAGGGGCGGCGCGAATTGCCGGACACGTCTGCGCGCCTTGTTCAAAACCGCGCCGGTATGTTGGCGAAGTTTCCGGACAGGTTTATTATAGCGCATTACCGGCATGTGGGGTAACCGGGTGAAATACACTTTTATTTGTGTTCTGTTTAACGTAATCGTCGCGGCCTTCCTCCTCCTTATCGGGACGCTGCCCTTTGCCGTTCTGGGCGCGGAAACCGCCCGGAATTTTCTCTTTTCCACCTGGCCGCTTGGTCTCGCGCTGCTTTCGCTCGTCATCATGATAAATATTTTTTTCGCGCTGAATTTCAGGCTGTACCGCCTCCTTGAGCGGATGGACTGGCCGGCCCTGGCCGCGCACCTTGAAGACCGCATGCGTAAACGGGGAAAACCTTCCACCCGCCTCACGCTGACGCTTATCCACACCTACCTCGCGCTTTCCGCGTTCGACTCCCTCCGCGCGCTTATGGAACGTATCGCCGGGGAAAAACCCGCCCTGCTTGAGGAGCACGCCCTTCTTTTTGGCGCGGCGCGGCTCCTTGCCGGGGATTATGCCCCGGCGGAGCGGTTTTTTGCCGAACAGTCCGCACGGCGCGCGGGCACGCGGCGGAAACGGCCGCGTGTGGAAACCGGCTGGCTCTCCTGGTACCGGGCCCTTGCCCTTTTTATGGAGCGCCGGTACGGAGAAGCGGCGGATATTTTTTGCGATTTTTCCTCGCCTGCGGGCGGCGCGCCGCGCATAAGCCGCGCGGAGCGTTCGCCGTGGGCAATGATTACCGGACTTTCATCGTGGTTTCTGGGGCATTTTCTCGCGCCCGCGCTCCGTGAAAAACAGGCGGAGCTTTCTGCCGCCGCGGAAACGGGCCGCGCGCTTACCCGAAGGGCGCTTCCCACCCGTTCCGCGTGGGAAAAGAACGCGGCGCGGTACGGGGATGACGCCCATGTTCTTATTCTGTCACAATATGTAACGGAAGCGGCCGCATGGCTTTACGTTTCGGAAGGAGAATTATGATGCGTGAATTCGGCAAATCCGCAAAACTTAACGAAGTCTGTTACGACATTCGCGGCCCGGTCCTGGACGAAGCGAAACTGCTTGAAAGCGAAGGATTCCGCGTCATCAAACTGAATATCGGGAATCCCGGCGCGTTTGGTTTTAACGCGCCGGACGAGATCATCCACGACATCATTATCAATATGCAAAACGCTCAAGGGTACAACGATTCCAAAGGACTGTTCGCGGCGCGCAAGGCCGTGATGCAGGATTTTCAGTCGCGGGGCGTCATGGACATCGGCATTGACGATATTTACCTCGGGAACGGGGTAAGCGAACTTATCATGATCGCCATGCAGGGACTGCTTGATTCGGGCGACGAGGTGCTGGTTCCCATGCCCGATTATCCCCTCTGGACGGCAGCGATAACGCTGTCCGGGGGAAAAGCGGTGCACTATTACTGCGACGAAGCTTCCGCCTGGCAGCCCGATCTGGACGACATCGCGTCAAAAATAAGCGCGCGCACAAAAGCTGTCGTCGTGATCAACCCCAACAACCCCACCGGCGCGGTATACGAGCGCGCTATTCTGGAAGGAATCGCGCGGATGGCGAAAGAACACGAACTGATTGTATTTGCCGATGAAATCTACGACAAAATTACCTATGACGGCGCGGTACATACGCCGATGGCGTCCATTGACCCGGAAATACTCACCGTCAACTTTAACGGCATGTCGAAAGCCTACCGCGCCGCGGGATTCCGCGCGGGATGGCTTGCCCTTTCGGGCAACAAAAAAATCGCCAAAGGCTACCGCGAAGGGCTTGATATGCTTGTCAATATGCGCATCTGCGCCAATGTTCCCGCCCAGTACGGCATCCAGACCGCGCTGGGCGGCTACCAGAGCATTAACGATCTGGTACTTCCCGGTGGACGGCTCCGGGAACAACGGGACACCGTGGTCAATCTGATAAATGCGGTTCCGGGCCTCTCCGTGGTTATGCCGAAGGGCGCGCTGTACTGCTTCCCGAAAATCGACACAAAACGCTTTGCCATTGCAGACGACGAACAGTTTATTCTGGATCTCCTGCGGGAACAGCATTTACTGCTCGTGCATGGAACGGGCTTTAACTGGCGGGAACCGGATCACTTCCGCATCGTGTTTCTGCCGGACCGGGAAACCCTCTCTGGCGCGGTACGCCGCCTCGCCATATTTCTGGAACACTATCGGCAAAAATAGTCCGCGTAAGCGCCCTGCCCGTGCCGAAAACATAAGCGCCCACCAGACGACAGCATGAATCCGTGTTTATGCTGTCGTCTCTTGGGCACGAAGCGCCGCGTCCTCCCTGAGCAGATACTTCTGGATTTTCCCCGACGAAGTGAGCGGGAAACTGTCCACAAAGAACACGTACCGGGGAATTTTGAAACGGCTGATCCGTCCCCGGCAATAATCCTTAACGTCCGCTTCCGTAACCGCCGCGTCCGGGTGCAGAATGATAAACGCGCTTACTTCTTCGCCGTATTTTTCACTGGGAACGCCGATAATCTGCACATCCTTGACGCCGGGCATGGTGTAAAGGAAATCCTCAATTTCCTTGGGATACACATTTTCGCCCCCCCGGATGATCATGTCTTTGATGCGCCCGGTAACACGAAAATTGCCGTCTTTGTCCCTGACGCCCAGGTCTCCCGAATGGAGCCAGCCGTCTTTGTCAATGCAGCGGGCGGTTTCCTCCGGCATCCGGTAATAGCCCTTCATGGTATTGTAACCCCGGCAGCAGAATTCGCCGTGCACGCCGTCGGGACATTCCTCGCCGGTTTCGCTGTCGCGGATCGTTACCTCCACCCCCGGCAGGGCGCGGCCCACCGTTTCAACCTTCACTTCAAGGCCGTCATCGTACCGGGTCTGGGTCATTACCGGGGAAGATTCGGTAAGGCCGTAGCAAATCGTTATTTCCCGCATGTTCATTTGTTCAATAACCTGCCGCATCGTTTCCACGGGGCACGGCGAACCGGCCATGATGCCCGTCCGCAGGCTGGAAAGATCGAACATTTTGAACATGGGATGGTTAAGCTCCGCGATAAACATGGTGGGCACGCCGTACAGGGCCGTACAGCGCGCTTTTTGAATGGTGGCGAGTACGAGGAGCGGATCGAACCACTCCACAATGGCCGCCGCCGCGCCGTGGGTCAGGACCGCCATCATCCCAAGCACCAGGCCGAAACAGTGAAAAAGCGGCACGGGAAGACACACAACATCGTTTTCGGTAAAGCGCTGATTGTCGCCGATGCCGAGGCCGTTGTTGAGGATGTTCCGGTGGGTAAGCATGACGCCCTTGGGAAACCCGGTCGTGCCGGAAGTGTACTGCATATTTACCACATCGTTTGCGCCGCATGAAGCCTCGATGCGGGCGATTTCCGTGTCGTCCGTATGCCGTCCCAAAAGCAGTATTTCGCTCATGCTGTACATGCCGCGGTGTTTTTGCTGTCCCACATAAACGACGCTTTTGAGGCAGGGAAACCGTTCCGAATTAAGATACCCGCGCGGCGCGGTTTTCAGTTCGGGTACCAGTTCGTAAATCATCGACACATAATCCGAATCCCGCCAGCCGTCGATGATAAAAAGGCTTTTCAGGTCCGACTGTTTGAGCAGGTACTCAAGTTCGTGGAGTTTGTAACCCGTATTAACGGTAACAAAGATCATCCCGGCGCGGGCCGCCGCAAAGAGCAGCGTATTCCAGTCCGGCACATTGGTCGCCCAGCAGCCAATGTGGTCGCCCTTTTTAAGGCCCATCGCGAGGAGGCCCTTTGCCAAATCGTCCACGCGCCGGTCAAATTCACCGTAGGTCCAGTGGAGGTCCCGGTCCGCGTAAACGATAAAATCACGGGCGGGCCGTTCCCGTGCCTGTTCCCTGAGCAGTTCCCCCAGGGTTTTTTCAATGTAGTGCATGATAATGTTCCTTTGCCGCTTTTCTCCGCATCACAAACGTTCCGGCAGCGGTACTCCTGTTCCCGTGGTTTTTCACTTCCGGAACCGGGCCGCCTGACAGCGCGAAACCGCGGAGCGAAACCGCAGCGCGGCCGGTCTTCCGGCTCCCCGCACAAACGCCCTGTTATAGGGGACTGTAAATGACCGCAAGGATCCGCGCGGGTTTGCCGCCTCCGGCAAGAACCCGGTGCGGTACGATTGAGTCGTAGTAAATCGAATCTCCTTCATTTATTGTGTGGGTATCCTTGCCATATTCCACAATAACTTCGCCCTCAAGCACATAGATAAACTCTTCGCCCTCGTGGGTGGATTTGGATTGATCCTCATCGTGTTCCATGTCTACGATAAAAGGCTCCATGTGGCGGCTTCCCTTGTCCGCGGCAAGGGCGTGAAAAAGGTGCCCCCGGTTTCTTTCCGCCGTGCCGCTTCCGCCGGCTCCGGTAATAAAGCGCGGCGCACCGCCCAGAGCCGCCCCCTTACGGGTGATGACAGGGCCCAATTCCTCATGATCATCCAAAAGGGTGCCCAGGCGCACCCCCAGCGCGCGGGAAATTTTGAGCAGCGGGGCAAGGTCGGGAATAAAGCCTTCTTCATTGATGCGCCGCACGAGGCCGCTGTCAAGTCCGCTCCGCTCGGCCAGCGTCTCAAGACTAATCGAATACGTTTTGCACAGTTCGGTGATACGTTCACCGGGAGTCCGTTTTGTTGCCATAGTGGAAACAGTGTACCGAATCGGCGGGGGAATGGTCAATTGCTCAAGCAGGGAACCGGACCGGCATACTCCGGGAAGCGGGCGGCGGTTTTGTCCACAACCCGGGCGTTAAAATCCGCATGCTTCCTGATGCGGGGATGTAAACGGTAATA
>JAITGJ010000133.1 GCA_031280705.1 Spirochaetaceae bacterium | reverse complement strand
CATTGGCAGTTACTTCCGGTTCAGAAGTAACTACGTTTAAGGCGGCAAACATTTCTTTTGATCCAAAAGTAGTTACCTTTGGTACATTAGTAGTTACTTCCGGTGCAAAAGTAACTACGTTTGAGTTAAAAGTAACCACCGCCGGGGCATTGGCAGATGCCTTTACGCTAAAAGTAACTACGTTTGAAGCGGAAACAGGCGCTTTTATGCCCAAAACAACTGCCGTTGGAGGGTAAGTAAGCGCCCTTTGGGCGGATCTATCCCTTAAAAATAGATGGCGGTGAGTTGCTGACCGCCGTTGGCGGTCAGCTTGGCGTTTTGCTGCGCAAAACGCGGCTCTGTTTTGGACGGATCTATCCCTAAAAAAGATGATCCGGTGAGTATTAGAGAGAGAGCAGGAACCGTGCCAAGGCTGGCGGTTCCGGGGGAAATAATGCTCTGCGGTCTTCAACGCTTTCATTGGATAGTATACTACCAGAGTTGTCAATAAAATGTCAAGTTAATTTTCCCCCAAAAAGTGAAAAAAATAACAAAATGGCCCAGGGGAGGGAAGGGCCATGTGGCAGGTCCCACGAGTAAATGCGGGGTTTTGCCTGCGGCAAAACCCAAGCCCAAGCCGCGTAGCGGCTTGGGCAGGTTACCCGTTCGACATAAGGAACGCCACCACATCGCCCCGGTTCCAGCGGCGGGCGACATCTACCGGGCTTTCGGCGGCGACATTCCGGGAATTCCGGTTGGCCCCCAATTCAAGGAGCGCGGCTATCAATTCCACGCTTCCCGCTTCCGCCGCGTAGTGCAGGGCCGTATTGCCCGCGGCATCCCGCGCGGCGATGCTGCGCCCCGAGAACAGCGCCCGGGCGGGAGCCACCCCGGACGCAAGCGCGATGGATGCGGGGGTCTTGCCGTCACCCGCCACGGCAAAGGGATCGGCCCCGGCATCGGCAAGGAGCCGCGCGGTTTCCCAGCTTCCCGTGTCCACCGCGGCCCGCAGGGGCGTTCTCCCCGCGGCGTCCACGGCGCTGGTCCGCGCGCCCTGTTCCAGAATGATCTTTACTATTTCGGGGCCGGTCCGGTTTACAATGGCGATGTGGAGCGGCGTATAACCGGCGTCATCGGGCACGTTGATACGGTCGCGTGTAAGCAGGGTGGATACCATCCGCGGCGAGGACGCGAAGGCGATTTCAAGCGGCGTTTTTCCCCGCGCGTTTTTCGCGTGAATGGACGCTCCCCACGAAAGGAGCAGGTTCACGAGGTGAAGCTGCGCCATATCGCTTTGCTCCATACCCACGGCGGCGTGGAGCGGGGTATCGCCGCGTCCGTTACGAACCATCGTATCGGCGCCATAATTGGCCAGCCGTTCCACGGTCTCGGGAAATCCCGCAAGTACGGCTTCCATGAAGGGCGTATTCCCCTCGGCATCGCGGATTTCAAGACCGGCGCCCGCCCGGACCAGGATGGTTTCAAGCTCGATGATTCCCAGCCGCACGGCGTCGTGGAGGGGCGTATTGCCGCTCAGTGCCTGGGCGTTGACATCGATCCCGGCATTGATCAGGGCGATGGCCGCGTCCCGCGCGTTCCAGCGTACCGCCGTGTGGAGGGCGCTGTTCCCGGTCGTGTCCCGCCACGCGATAGACGCCCCCGAAAGAATCAGGGTTGATACGGTGGAAACGGCGTTGCTTTTTACGGCGATAAAAAGGGGCGTTTCGCCCGTTGCGTTCGCCGCGTCCGGGGCGGCCCCCTTCTGGATCAGAAGGGGGAGGTAGGCGTCAAGCCGCCACTGGGCCGCGTAGTGGAGCGCCGTATTGCCAAGCCCGTCCCGGGTTTCAAGCGTTACGGGGGTAAGCATCCATTCCCGGAGCCCGCCCGGGGAGTAAAAGGTAAGGGAAATCGGGCTGTCCCCGCGCGCGTTGGGCGCGAAAATATCCGCGCCGCGCGAGAGGAGTAGCGCGCCCCCCTCCCCGTGGCCTATGCGTACCGCGAGGTGGAGGCTGGTATCGCCCTCCTTGTTCCGGGCGTTTACCGGCGCGCGCCGGTCCAGGATAAGCCCCAGTATCCGGGTATCCGCGCGGGCTTTGACGGCGGCGTGGAGCGCCGTGTTGCCCCCGCTGTCGCTCTGGAGTACCGATTCATTGGTAATCAGCGCCTGGAGGATGGGCGTATCGTTGCGGAGCGCCCGCTCAAACGGCGTCAGCCCTTCGTTGTCCGCGGCGAATATATCGGATTTGCAGGCGAGGAGGAGCGGAATATAGGCGGCCTTGTTTTCCTGTACGGCGAGGTACAGGGGCGTTTTTCCGGCGATATTGTGAATTGACACGTCGGCGCCGTTTTCAAGCAGCGCCTGGAGGGTATCGACGCTCCGGTTCAGCGTAATGATAATGTGGAGCGGGGAATCGCCGTGTTCGTCCCGGAGGTTGCAATTTGCCCCCGCCGCAAGGAGCGCCGTGAGCGCTTCCCGGTGGGACGCCTGCGGAATGGCGATGTGCATGACGCTATTGCCCTTGGCATCCTGAACATTGATATTGGCCCCCTCGGCGATAAGGCGGGAGAGAACGTCCACCCGCCCGGAACGGGCCGCTTCGTGCAGCGCCGTTGCGCCGGAGGCGTTTTTCGCGTTGATGTCCACGGCCCGCGTGAGCAGAAAATCCACCAAACCGGCGTGGCCCCCCTGCGCGGCGTAGTGGAGCGGCGTCATGCCGTCCGCGGAACGCAGGTTGAAATTGTTGGCGCGCACCGCCGGGGAAAACCAGGCGTAAACGGGACTATCTGAAACGCCGCCTGAGCGAATCAGCAGTTCCGCTGTTTCCGCGTAGGCTTTGTTGTCTGTGCGGGACAGCGCGAGATCGAGCGGGGTTCTTCCCTCGTGATCCCGGCTGTTGACCGCGCCGCCCGCGCGGAGGATGATCCGTGTGCTTTCCACGTCTCCCGCCCCGGCGGCCAGGTGCAGTATGGTCCGCCCCCGTTCCGTTTCCGCCGCGAGGGATTTTTCCGTCAGTATTGCCTCAAGAAACGCGCCCCGTATGTCGAGCGCGGCGCGCGCCGCCGTGGAACCGGACGGGGTTTCCGCGTGGATACGCGCCCCCGCGGCGGCCAGCGCGCGGGCACAGGCGGCGTCCCGGTTATCCGTGGCGATGGCGAGCGGCGTCCGTCCCGCGTTGTCGGCGGCATCGGCCTCCGCGCCGAGCGCGATAAAAAAGGCGGCAAGTCCCGCGTCCTGTTTTTCAACGGCGAGGTGCAGCGGCGTCCTTCCCCGGTTGTCGCGGGCATTGACATCCATGCGCCCCTGAAAAAATGCCTGGGCTTTTTCGGTTTCCCCCCGTTCAAGGAGGGCCCATACATCGTTTCCCCGCCGGGACGGATCATGGGCGCACCCGGCAAAGACGGACAGGGCGAGGCCGAACAGGACGGCGCGGCGAAACGCCGGCCCCCGGAAAGCCGCGCGCGGCTTTTTTTTCAAACGATTATTGCGATACCACATGGCCTATTTATCGGAAGATCGCCCGCGCGGCATAATTTATCCGGCAAAGAAACGCCATCCGCGCGGGTATTGACCTTTTTGCGTGGCCGTGATACATATATGCACATTGCGGCCTTGGTGGAACTGGTAGACACGCTAGCTTGAGGTGCTAGTGCCGAGAGGCATGGAAGTTCAAGTCTTCTAGGCCGCACAAACCCCGCGTCCGGCGATTATGCGGCGCGGGTTTTTTTATGGGCATTGTCCGGGACCGCGCCGGGCCGCTCATCGTGGACATCTCCCGCCCGGCCGGGTATACTTTTCCCATCATGGCGTATATCGGTGTTTTGTTGCGAATCATAGGCGGGTTGTGCCTGTTCCTCTACGGGATGAAGGTAATGAGCGACGGCATTCAGCAGGCCGCGGGCGACCGGATGCAGCGCGTTCTTAACTTTATGACGGGGAACCGGTTTGTGGCGGTCTTTACCGGCTTCGCGGTTACGGCCATCATCCAGTCGTCGTCCGCCACTACGGTGATGGTGGTCTCCTTTGTAAACGCGGGACTGTTGACCCTGACCCAGTCCATCGGCGTGATCATGGGGGCCAATATCGGCACCACCGTTACGGCGTGGATCGTCTCGCTGGTCGGGTTTTCCTTCAAACTTTCGGCGCTGGCCCTGCCCGCCGTCGGTATCGGTTTTATCTTTCACATCGTCAAATGGAAATACCAGCATCTGGGCGAAGTGATTCTGGGGTTTGGCCTTCTCTTTATGGGGCTTGATTTCCTGACTAAATCCATGCCGGCCCTGGGCGATACTTTTAACGTTATCGCGGTTGTTTCCGGCCGGGGCTTTGTTTCTTCCCTGATTGGCGCGGGCGCGGGGCTTGTGATGACGCTCCTCACCCATTCGTCCAGCGCCTCAACCGCGATCATGCTGACGATGGCGTTTAACGGCGTCGTGGGCTACGAAATGGCCGCCGCCATGATCCTCGGCGCGAATATCGGCACCACGATTGACGCCGCGCTGGCCGCCATCGGCGCAAAAACGACGGCAAAACGCGCCGCGCTGGTACACGTACTGTTCAATGTCATCGGCACCCTGTGGGCCCTGCCGCTGCTCCGGCCCCTGCTTGCCCTTGTGGAACTGGTAACGCCCGGAACCGTAACGCCCGGCCTGGTACACAGCCCTGTAGTAACCGCGCACCTGGCCATGCTGCACACCGTTTTCAATATGGTAAACACGCTCCTCTTCCTGCCCTTTGTAAACCCCTTTGCCGCGCTGGTTTCGCTGCTAATAAAGGAAGACAAAACCGCGCCCGTTCCGGGCGGCCATTACCGCCTGGCGTATTTTTCAGGCTCCATTCAAAACACGCCCGAATTTAACCTTGTCCGCGCGGAAAAGGAAATCCGCGATATGGCCGGCCTCGCTTCGTCCATGTACGCGGCCTTTAGCGAGACGCTCCGCGCGCTCCGGGAATCGGCGGACCGGCAAAAACTTGTCGCGGATCTGGTGGCGCAAACGCGGAGCCGGGAGGAGTTTGCGGACGAGATGCGGGAAGAATTGACCCGCTTCCTTTTGGAATGCAGCCACCGGCTGGGCGGCCAGTCGGAGCGTAATGTCTATTATCTGATGCGGATTATTGCTGACCTTGAAGATATGACCGACGACTGTTACAGCGTAAGCCTGATGCTCGAACGGAGCGTGAGGAAAGATCTCCTCTTCAAGCAAAAGGAGATAGAGGCGCTGCTGCCGTATATCGCCCTGGTGGAAGGTTTTTTGGCGTTTGTGCGCGAAAACCTGGGCCGCCCCCTTAACGGCGAAAAGGCGCGGTACGCGGCGGACCTTGAGGACCGCATTGACAAGTCGCGGGACCGTCTGCGGAAGCTGGGCCGGAAGCGTATCGAGGCCGGAGAAGATGTCAAGCGGGAACTTCTGTTTATCGATCTGGTACGGCGCATCGAAAAACTGGGCGATATCTGCTATAACATTGCCGAAGTACTCGCCACGATGCGTTAATGTGCGTAACTCAGGCGAAGCCCTCCATAAAGCATGACAACCAAGCGCATAACTAAAGACAAAGGACACTCGCTGCTGCTGATAGCGTTGATCTATGCGGCGGCCTTTGGCTCCGGCGCGGCGGTTCTTGCCGCCGCAGCGCCCCTGATGCACCCGCTCTGGGCGCTTTTTGCCGCCGATACCGCGGCCACAGTAATGGTGTTCATGAGTAACCTGATTTGTAAAAACGCCAGCGTGTATGATCCGTACTGGAGTGTTCAACCGGTTCTGCTGATTACGGCAATGTTCTGGCAATACGGCGCGGCCTTTCATCCGGTTCAGCTTTTGACGCTGATTCCGCTGGCCTGCTGGTCCCTCAGGCTGACGCTCAACTGGATGAGCGGCTTTGACAATCTTGACTGGGAGGACTGGCGTTACCGGGATTTGAAGCGCCGCGCTCCCTGCCCCTGCCTGGTAATTTTTCTGGGGGTGATGATGATGCCTACCTGCCTTGTGTTTCTGGGCTGTATCCCGCTCTGGTATCTTCTGCACGCAGAAACGCCCGGCCCTGTTCTTCCGGCGGCGGGCGGGCTGTTTATTCTTCTGGGAACGGCGCTTGAACACGTTGCCGATTCGCAAATGCGTTCCTACCGGCGTAATCCAAACCGCAGTCCGTGCATTGACGAGGGGCTCTGGCGATATTCCCGGCATCCCAATTATTGTGGGGAGATACTGGTCTGGGTTGGAGTCTTTATTGCCGCTCTGTCAAATTTTAGTCTGCTGAGCTGTGCGGGCGTTGTGCTTATCATGCTGCTGTTTACGGTGGTTAGTATTCCCATGATGGAAAAACACCTGCTGGAAAAACGGCCCGAATACGCCCGGTACCGGAAAATGGTAAGCCCGCTCATTCCCTGGAAACGGAAGACCGGTTGAAGATTGAAGAAAGCAATGGGCTATTTTCCGGACGTAAGAGCTGGATGGTTTGAACGCTGACGCAAACAGTTCTTTGAAGCGGCGATTTTCTCGCGCATCAGTTCATTGATGATGTGGCCAACGCTGGTGTGCGCGCTTTCCGCCTGTACGCGGAGCCACGCGGCGGCGTCATCGTCCATACCCGCAATCAGCGCCTCACGCCGGCTCAACCAGCCGCTGCCGGGCGGCCCGAATTGGGGGATAGTCCGGGTCTGCTCCTCGTCCAGCGCGTCATATTCCTCTACGCCGGGCCGCAGTGCCACCGCATGATAGACCTTTATCGTGTCCTCAGCAATGGGATTATAAAACACTTCAATCGGGTTGCCCGCCCGGTTGAAACCAATGCAGCCGTGCGGTTTGGCAAAACCCCGCACTACCCCAACCATGAAGACTCCGCATGGATGCGTGCCCAAACCGCTACGCGGTTTGGGCTTGGGTTTTGCCAAAGGCAAAACCCCGTACTACCCCACCCTGTAGAATCCGCATGGATGCGTGCCCAAACCGCGTAGCGGTTTGGGCACTTGACAACTTCAAACGAAGCGTGATAACATACCGGTATGGATGACACCGGGGCCGGGCGTGCCCCGGCGGATATTGGGTAGAAAGGAGGTGGAAATATGATACAGGTAGCTATACCAAATTACGCAAT